>NZ_JBITCS010000008.1:0-273494 GCF_044453445.1 Streptomyces sp. NPDC051684
GGGCCTGGTGCGTGCGATCGCAAGGCGGAGGAGGGAGGCGACGCGGAGCGTCGTCGACCGACGACAACGCCGCGAGCGTGCGTGCCAGGCCCCGCTCCCTGATCCGGCCTGATCCAAACGACAAGCCCTAGTCCTCCCCCGCGCACGCCTCCTCGAAGAAGTCCAGGTTCTCCTGGAGCGACTTCATCATCCGGTCCCGCTCGGCCTCCTCCACCTGTACGGGCACGACGCCGGTCGCGTCGGTGAGGCGGCGGAACCCGCCCCGGCTCTCCAGGCGCCCGTGCACCCGGATCGGCAGGCCCACCAGATGCGCGTGCCCCGCGATCCGGTACGCCTCCTCGTCCAGCGTCATCCGTACGTGCGAAACCTCGACGCCCGCGAGCACCCGCAGGCGCACCGTGCCCGCGCCGCGCGGCCCGGCACGGCGCATGCGCACGACGGTGCCGGTGACGCGGACGGGGACGGCCGGTTCGGCGTACAGGTAGCGGGCGCCGGCCTCGCGCAGCACGTCGAGGTCGCCGGGTGAGAACTCGACGGGCGCGTCGCCGTCCGTGCACTCCTGCGGCACCCCGGCGGCGGGCGCCCAGGCGACGCCGACGCGCGCGCCCTCGGTGCCGCGCACCAGCGCGACGAGCGCCTCCGTGAGTTCATGGCTGACGCCCGCCTCGATCGCGCTGTCGAACGCGTCCATGCCGCCGGTGGCCCGCCGGTAGTCGATGGCCTCGCGCACCGCGTACAGCGCCTGGTGCAGCCGGACGGCGAGCAGCCGCCCCGTGGCGACGGGCACGAACGCGGTGAGCCGGCGCCCGCCGGACGCCGTCTGCACCAGGACGTTCTCCAGGGCCGCGGCCGCGGGCCGCCGATGCCTGGCCCCGTAGTACCCGGCGCGGCCGCGCGCGGCCAGGGCGCCCGCGAGCAGCATCTGCCGCGCCGCGCCCCGAAGTTGCTCCTCGGCGGGCCAGGGCGAGGCTCCCGCGGGCCCGGCCGGGACGTCGCGCGTCCAGCGGATCTCGTCGCTCGGCACGGCGAGCGAGACCAGCACCTCGCGCGCGGACGGCGTCCCGCTGCGTTCGAGGGCGACGAGCGCCTCACCGAGCAGTTCCTCGCAGTCCGGGAAGGCCCGGCTCTCCGGCACCAGCAGGCTGGTGCGGGCCCCGGCCCCCGGCAGCGTCCAGCGCGTGTACCGCCCGGCGGCGCCGCCGCGCCGCTGCCAGCCGTGCCGGTCGAGCAGGGCACCGAGCACCGCGGGGTCGACCTGCCCCGGCTCGGGCCCGACGAGGTCGACGGGGTGGCCGCGCCCCGCGCCCAGCGGACGCAGGGATTCATCGATCGGGCGGTGCTGCATCACACAACTCCCTTCGGCCCAGGCCGAGTTGAACCGTCAGGGCCGTCCACCCGCGCCGACCCTCGCCATGATCTCGCAGAGCGCGCGGTCGTCGAAGATCCGCGTCGTCGGGACGCGCACGGTGGTCCTGCGCCGCCCGGTGACCGGGTGTCCGGCGAGGTTGATCCAGTAGCAGCAGTGCCGCAGGTCGAGCCGGTCGTGGGCGGCGCGCAGCCAGTCGTCCTGGGAGCGCGGCACGAGCATCACGACGAGGATCTTGTGCACCGAGACCGGCGTGCGGGCCAGCTTCTCCAGGTGCGGGTTGTCGAGCGTGAACGCGAAGGACGGCCCCGGCGGGTCCGGCGCGACCTGGTACGTCGCCTTGAGCTGCACCTTGATGGTGACTTCGTCGTCGATGGCGTGGCCCGGTGAGCTGTGGCTGACGTGCCAGTCGATGCCGTTGTCCGGAAAGGGCTGGGAGAGCGAGCATCCCGCGGCGGCGGCCACGGCGTGCAGATAGCCCACCTGCAGGGTCTCCATGCAGGCGGTGGTGGCGAGAGTGCCGCGCGGCGGTGCGATCCGCTCGGGCAGCAGCCCGCCTGATTCGGGCCGCGCGAGCGCCATGGTCCAACTGGCCTTCCGGGAAAGCGGGTTCGCGCCGATGGCACCCCGCTGAACTGCCGTGACTCGTACCTGTGTTGTCACCGCTCGGCGTACGACGCAAACAGCGCGGGTATCACCGCTTGGGGCAGGGACAACACGTCGACGGGACGTCATCTGCCGCGCGGGAAGCAGGAGTTGAGAGATCATGACGTGCTGGTACGAAGGGCCGCTGGCCGCCTTCGACACCGAGACGACCGGCGTGGATGTGGAGAACGATCGCATCGTGTCCGCCGCGGTCGTGGTGCAGGACGCGGCGGGAACACGACCGCGGGTGACGCGCTGGCTGGTGAACCCGGGGGTGCCGGTGCCCGCCGGTGCCACCGAGGTGCACGGCCTGACCGACGAGCATCTGCAGCTGAACGGGCGCTGGCCCGCTCCGGTGATGGAGGAGGTCGGCCGCGCGCTCGCCGAACAGGCCGCGGCGGGACGGCCACTGGTCGTGATGAACGCCCCGTTCGATCTGACGCTGCTTGACCGCGAGTTGAAGCGGCACCGGGCCTCGGCGCTCTCCCACTACTTGGAGACCGCTTCCCTGTGCGTGATCGACCCGCGCGTCCTGGACAAGCACCTGGACCGCTACCGCAAGGGCCGCCGCACGCTGACCGATCTGTGCGAGCACTACGAGGTGGAGCTGGCCGGGGCGCACGACGCGGGCGCGGACGCGCAGGCGTCCCTCGATCTGGTGCGGGCGGTGGGCCGCCGGTTCGCGTCCCGCCTGGAGCGCCTCTCCCCCGCCGAGCTGCACACCTTGCAGGCGGTCTGGCACGCGGCGCAGGCGCGCGGCCTGCAGGCCTGGTTCGCCCGCAGCGGCAACCCGGAGTTCGTGGACCCGGCGTGGCCGCTGCGCCCGGAACTTCCGGCGGCGGCCTGATCGTTCCCCCGTCGGGGCCCCTGAGGCAGAAACGAAAAACCGGCCCGCCTGTGCGACGGACCGGTCATTCTCCGGGTGGGCGATACTGGGTTCGAACCAGTGACCTCTTCGGTGTGAACGAAGCGCTCTCCCACTGAGCTAATCGCCCGGGAACGCGTTGAACAATACAGGTCGCGGCGCCCTGTGTTCAAACCGGTCGCGTCATGCAGGTCGCAGATGGGCGGCAAGACCCCGCCGTCCGCCCCGCATCATCCATGCGTGGTTCGCGAGGAACACCGGCCGGCCCGCCACCGCGAACCGGCGCATCAGCGGCTTGGCCACCTCGACCTCCTGGTCGTAGGCGGCGCGGGTGCCGCCGCCCGGCAGCGGCGTCAGTGTCCAGCGCGCCCAGCCCTCCAGGTCACCGGTCATCGCGATCTCCAGGATTCCGGCGGCCGGATCCCGACGCGTCTCGCGCGCGGTGACGTGCAGCTCGTACGGGAGGAAGGACCGGAAGACGGCGTCGCCACTGGTCGCGCTGCCGTTCAGCGGCGTCACCGAGCGGACCTGGGGCCACCACCGCGGATACTCCTCGGCCCGCTCGAGCACCGCGTACACGGCGCCCGGCGGGGCGGGCAGTTCCCACACGCTGCGAAAGCGGTAACGGTTCCAGTCCATGCTCCGAGTCTGCCGGGATCAGGGCATCTTGTCCCCGACCAGCGCGAGGTTCTCGATGGCGGCCAGCCCGTACAGGGCCGTGTCGTTGGTGTAGACCCAGTTTGCCTCGGTGCCGGCGACGAGCGTCACCGGTCCGTCCACCTTCTCCGTCCTCCACGGCGAGGACTCGGTGTAGCCGTCGCTCTTGAAGAACTTCTCCCAGGCCCGCTTGGCCAGCTTGTCGTCGCCGGTGCGCACGGCGGCGTAGGCGTCGAGCCGGGAGTGTCCCTGGAAGAGGATGAGCGAGCCGAAGTCCGAGCCGTAGCGCTCCTTCTGTTCCGCCTTGGTGGCGTTGAAGTAACGGCAGTAGTCGTAGTACGCCTCCTCGAACTTCGGCATGTCGACCTGGTCGATCAGCTCGGCGCACAGCTCGTTGAGGCCGAAGACCGCCGACAGGTGGGAGACGCCGACGACCGGTTTGTCGGCGATGGCGAACTTGCCGGTGTCGAGGTCGTAGAGCCCGCTGCCCTGCACGAACCCGTTGGGCTGCGCGGCGATCGTCTCCATGGTCGACAGGACGCGGGCCTTCGCCTTCTCCCACTTCGGCCCGCGCCGCTCCCACTCGGTGAGCCAGGCCGAGACGAGGCCGCTCCAGTCGGTGCCGAAGCCGATGGACAGGGCGTGCGGGTCGGGCTTGTAGTCGGGATCGGGACGGACCTTGCGCTGCGGGTCGAGCACGAGGAACGTCTCGTCGGAGTCGACGTTGGCGTGCATGAGGTCGCCGACGCGCTCGTCGCCGGTGAGGAAGTAGTAGTAGCGGCGGTACGTGGTGTTGGCGATGCGCTGCTGCTTCGCGGAGTCGGCGTAGTGCTGGACGCCGTGCCGGGTGCCGAGTCCGGCCCATTTGCCGAGGTGGTAGACGTCTACCTCGCCGGTGTGCCGGGTCATGGCCTCGGCGAAGCGGAAGATGTCGGCGCGGCCGGAGCGCAGGTACGCGAACCAGAGCCAGAGGTCGGGCGACAGCTCCGAGTTGTCCCAGGCGTAGCCGCCCACGTCGTATCGCCACTGGTGGCGCGCCGGATCGTAGGAGTGCATCACATCGCCGTAGTCCCAGAAGCCGTACCAACGACGCATCTCCACCTGGTCCTTGTAGTAGGTGAAGAGGAAGTCGAGGTGGTCCTCGATCTTCGCCTTGGCGGGGGTGGAGCGGTCGGGCTCGGAGTAGAGGCCGGGGCCGAAGACCTTCGCCCTGATGAGCTGCTTCGGCGGCGCGGCGAGCTGCGGGGCCACGCGCACGGCGTCGACCTGCCGGGCGAACGCCTCGGGCTTCGGGGTGGACTCGTTCGCCCAGAACATCAGCTCGCTGGTGCGGGCGATGCCGTACGGGGTGCCGAACTCGGGCTCGTAGTCCTCGTACGTGATGTTGAGGCCCTCGAGCTGCTCCGCGTACGTGTCCTGGCCCATGCCGTCGTGGTAGAAGCGCAGGTCCATGGGCTGGGCCTCGGGCGACCAGAGCCAGAGGGTGACCTCGGCCTCGTCGGTCTGGGCGCCGCGGATGTCGAGGCCGGCCGGGTGCTTCTCCCAGAAGTCGCGCAGGCCGAAGGAGAGTCCGCCGCTCGCCCCGCCGACGTAGCCGAATCCGCTGGCGCGACGGCCACCGCCGGCGCCGATCCAGCCGTGTCCCTTCTTGGTGCGCTTCTTGAGGGTGAAGCCGTCCGCGGAGAGCTGGGAGAGGGAGTAGTCGCCCCATTCGGGGATGTACTGGAGGCGGGTCGTGACGCGCTGGTCCCAGGTCGCGGGGTCGGGCAGCTTCTCGCCCGCGAACTGGGCGGCCTGCACGGCGGCGCCCGGGTCGCGGCGCAGACCGGTGATGCCCTGGACGGCCTCGCGGAGCATGCCGGTGCCCTCGCCGCCGATGCGGATGTGCCGGTCGTACGCCTTGTCGCGCATCGGCACGGTGAACCGGACGCCGAGCCCGCGGATGAAGTCGCCGGAGGCCTTGCCTGGTTCCTGGGTGCCGTCGTACGTGATGGTGTGCACCATGCGGAAGGACTCGGCGCCCGCGTAGAAGTAGAGGCGGACGGAGAAGGGCAGCCAACTGCGGCTCCCCTTGCGGTGCTTGCCGTCGATGCGGACGACGGCACGGACCGGGCCCTCCTGCTCGACCTTCGTCTGCTCGATGACGGACTCGAACCGCTCGTACTTCGCGGCGCCCTGGTCGCCGTCCTCGATCTCGCCCTGCCGCAGGAGGACGAGCCGGCCGTCCTTGGCGATCTCGGTGGAGCCCCGGGTGACGGACTTGACCAGGCTGGATCCGCTCTTGCCGAGCTTGGCGACGACGACGCCGGTGTCGACAGTGACGGTGCCGCCGCTCGTCGAGACACTCACCTTCTTGTCTGGCGCGGCGGCGCTGCCCGCCTTCAGGGAGAGCTTTCCGTCCCCGGCCCCCGGTCCCACGGCGTGCGCGGTCCACTTCAGCGAGCCGTCGGGCCACTGGGCGAGGGGCCAGGTCTGGACGGGGACCTGCTTGCCGTCCTCGGTGGTGAGGGCGAACTCCTGCCCCTTGTCGTACGCGCCCTTGGGCCAGGGCACGCCGACGGTGGCGCCGGGGGCCGCGCCGAGCCCGCCGTCCTCCAGCCAGCCGAGCGTGACGGGTTCCGCCTGTGCGGGCGCGGCGGCCGGTGCGGCCTGCGCCTTCTTGTCGCCGAGCGCCCAGCTGAACTGGGCTGCGGCGCCGGCGACCGCGGCGGCCTTGAGGAGGGACCTGCGGGGAATGGGGGACATCGTCGTTCCTTTCCGTGCATGCCAAAGGTGCGTACGAGCAGGGGGTACGAGCAGGGCTGTGCGGGTCAGTGGGCGCGGCCGCGTTCCTCCACCGCGACGGCCGCCGCGGCGAGGATGCCGAGCACCGGGACCGCGAGCGGCGGGAGGAATTCGGCGCCGAGGACGACGAGCGCGATGCCGCACACCAGGAGCAGTGATCCGCCGGGTGCCCGTACGGTGCGCCGGGCGGCGGCGCCGAGCAGTGCCCGCCAGGGCAGGCCCGGTTCCCACAGGGCGGCGGCACGCAGCACGGCGACGGCGCCGCCGATGAGCGCGACGATGCCGACGGCGGCGGCGAGCTGCCCGCCAGGCAGCCCGACCCGCGCCATGCCCAGGTCGACGCGGACGGCGAGGAATCCGGCCGCCCCCGCGAGACCGACGAGCCAGCCGTGGCGCACGGCGAGGCGGAAGTCGGCGACGAACTCCCGCCAGCCGCACATCTGTTGGCCGAGGTGTCGGCGCAGGTGCCGGGCCCCGGCCGCGAAGGCGGCCGGGGCGGTGACGACGGGCACGGACGCGAGCGCGATCCACACCCCGGTGAGCAGACACTCGGCGAAGACGGCGAACCCGACGCGGCGCCGCGATTCCGTCACCGGGGCCGGGCCCTTCACTTGAGCCCCGATGTGGCCATGCCGTCGATCAGATACCGCTGGAAGGCCATGAAGAAGGCGATGACCGGGATGAGCGCCGTCATCGCCATGGCGATCTGACCGCCGTAGTCGGAGATGCCCTGCTGGTCGCGGAACATCATCAGGCCGAGCGAGACGGTGTATTTGGAGGGCTCGTTGAGGTAGATCAGCGGGCCCATGAAGTCGTTCCAGGCGTTGATGAACGTGAAAATCGCGCTGGTGATCAGGGCGGGTCTGCACAGCGGCAGCACGATCGACCAGTAGATCCGCAGATGGCCGCAGCCGTCGAGGCGCGCCGCCTCGTCCAGTTCGCGCGGCAGCCCACGCATGAACTGCACCATGAGGAAGACGAAGAAGGCCTCCGTGGCGAGGAACTTGCCCGCGAGCAGCGGCACGTACGTGTTGATGAGCTCCAGCTTCTGGAACATGACGTACTGCGGGATGAGGAGCACGTGGTACGGCAGCAGCAGCGTGCCGATCATCAGTGCGAAGAGCAGGTTCCGGCCCCGGAAGGGGATCTTCGCGAAGGCGTAGGCGGTCAGGGAGCTGGAGATGACGACGCCGACGACGGCCATGCCCGCGTAGAAAAGCGAGTTGGTGAAGAACGTGCCGATGGAGATGCCGGCGATGCCGTCGGCGAGGCCTCTGACGTTGTCCAGGATCGGGTCGGCGGGGAACAGGTCGAGCGAGCCGACGATCTTCTTGCCGGGTTTGAAGGCGGCGCCGATCACCCAGACGACGGGGTAGAGGACGACACAGAGCACGGCGAGGGAGAAGAGGTGCCAGACGACGGAGCCCGTACGCCTGCGGGGGTTCGCGGCGCTCTTCAACTCGGGTGTCAGGGCGGTCACTTGGCGTCCTCCTCGTAGTGCACCCACTTCTTCTGGGACCAGAACAGGACGGCGGTGACGAGCGCGACGGCCAGCAGCAGCATCCAGGCCATGGCGGACGCGAAGCCCATCTGGGACTGCTGGAAGCCCTTTTGGTACAGGTAGCAGGTGTAGACGAGGGTGGAGTCGGCCGGTCCGCAGAACGTGTTGGAGACGACGTACGCGGAGCCGAAGATCTGGAACGAGTGGATCGACTCCAGCAGGACGTTGAAGAAGAGCACCGGGGAAATCATCGGCAGCGTGATGTTCCAGAACCGGCGCAGCGGTCCCGCCCCGTCGACGGCCGCGGCCTCGTACAGCTCGCGCGGCACCTGCTTGAGCCCGGCGAGGAAGATGACCATGGGCGCGCCGAACTGCCAGACGGTGAGCGCGACGAGCGAGTAGAGGATGAGGTCGGGGTCGCCGATCCAGCCGCCGAGATTCAGGCCGAGCGAGCCGAGTCCCTTGTCGACGACGGCGTTGTCGGAGAAGATCGCCCGCCAGACGAAGCCGACGGAGACGCTGGCGCCGATCAGCGACGGCGCGTAGAACGCGGCCCGGTACAGGCCCTGGCCGCGGCGGCTCTGGTTGAGCAGCAGCGCGACGCCGAGCGCGAGCAGCAGTTTCAGCGGGGTGCCGATGACCACGTACTTGAGGGTGACCTGCACGGACTTCTGCCAGCGCGGGTCGTCGAACATGGCGGTGAAGTTGTCGAGGCCGATCCACTTGGGCGCCGCGAACAGGTTGTAGTCCGTGAACGCGTAGTAGATCGAGGCGATCATCGGCCCCGCCGTGAGCAGCAGGAACCCCGCGAGCCACGGCGACAGGAACAGATAGCCGGCGAGGTTGTCGCGCCGCCCCCGTCGCTTTTGTGCGACGGGTCGGACGATGTTCCTCTCGTCGGCCAGGACTGTGGCGTCCTTGACGAGCGACATGGTGCTGTTTCCCCTCGGAAACGTAGGGGCTGTCAGGCCTGGAAGGCGGCCTCGGCCTCACTGAAGAACTGTTTCACCGCTGCCGGCACCTTCTGCTTGGCGTTGGCGACGTCGCCGGCGATGCGCAGGAACGCGGCCTCGACGACATCCGCGCCCGAGGGATGCGGCGTGATCTTCCCGAGCACCCCGGCCTTGTCGACCTCGGTCTCGTACGCGGCGATGCCCTTGTTGGCCTCGGCGACCGCCTTGTCGCTCTCGGCGCCGGGCTTGTACGCGTCGAACTGCTCGTCGGTGGCGAGCACGCCCATGTCGTAGCCCATGACCTTGCCGACCTCGGGGTCGTGGACCATGAAGTCGATGAACCTGGCGGCCTGCGCCTGGGCCTTGCACTTGGTGGAGATCGACAGCATCAGCGAACCGAGGTACTGGCCGGTGCCCTTGCCGTCGGTGGTCGGGATCGGCGCGAGCGCGTAGTCGGAGTCGCCCTCGCCCTCGTAGCGCACCGAGAAGTTGTCCCAGGTGAACTCGGCGCCCGCGAGCCCGGCGGAGAGCCCGGACTTCGGCTTGACCTGCTCGATCTTCTTCGGGTCGGCGACGATCCCGGACTTCACGCGCTTGTAGTAGTCGGACCACCACTGCGTCAGATCGTCCTCGGTGAAGCCGAGTTTGCCGTCCTTGAAGAACGCCTTGCCGTTCTGACGGAGGTACGGGTCGTACAGGTACATGACGCCGGCGTAGCCCGTGTCGCCCGCGATCTTCAGCTTGTCCTGGATGGTCTGGAGCGACTCGAAGTACTCGTCCCAGGTCCAGCCGAACTTCGGCGTCACGCCCGCCTTGTCCCAGGCCTTCTTGTCGATGACGAGCGACATGGTGTTGGCACCGACCGGAACCGCGACCTGCTTGCCGCCGGAGACCTGACCGGCCGTCTCGACGCCGCCGCGGAACTGCTTGAGGCTCAGATTCCCGGCATCCACCTGGGACTTGAGGTCGAGCAGAACTCCGCGCTTGTCGTACTTCGCAAGGAAGGCAACGGAGTTGAGGAATACATCCGGAGGATTTCCACCCGAGGCCTGCGTCTGGAACTTCTCCCAGAATGCCTGGTAATCGGTGAATTCGGGCTTGATTTTGATCTTCGGATTCTTCTTCTCGAAGAGCGCGATCGCCTTCTTGATTTTCACGGCACGCGGTTCGCCTCCCCACCAGGCGAACCGCAGGGTCGCCGGCCCTTCCGCGTCCCCCGCACCTCCTGACCCTCCGTCACCACCACACCCGACCGCCGTGAGGCCGAGCGCGGCGGCCGACGCCCCCGTGACCTTCAGCAGGCCCCGTCGATCAAGATCCCTGTTCATAGGCACAGCCAGCCCCTCCACCTGCGCGTTGAATCGTTTTAGGTAAGCGCTTGCCGAGCAAAAGTAGAGACGGGTGGGGGGTGCGTCAACAGTTCGGACAGAGTTTGGGGTTGAAGCGCTTCGAAAGCCCAGGTCGGACACGAAAAACGCCGAGGGCCCCGGAGACTCGATGTCTCCGGGGCCCTCGGTCCGGGTGGGCGATACTGGGTTCGAACCAGTGACCTCTTCGGTGTGAACGAAGCGCTCTCCCACTGAGCTAATCGCCCGGGCGCAGGAAGAACATTACCCCATGTCAGGGGGTGCCTGGGACCACCCCGCACCCCCCGATCGGCAGCACACCGTCACTGCTTGATGTTCCACGGCATCTCGAGGCCGAACTTCCATACGTAGACCCCGCCGAGCACGGCGATGATCACCACGCCGATCGTGGTCAGGATGATGTTCCGCCGCCGCACCTTGGGGTCCAGGGCGCGCTGCGTCGCCTCCGTGACCTTCCGCTTCGTCCAGCGCAGGACCAGCTGCGCCCAGACGAACTCGGTCGCCCAGATCGCCATGCCGCCGAAGATCACCAGCCAGCCGGGCCCAGGCAGCGGCAGCATGATCACGCCGCCCACGACCACCGCGAGACCCACGATGAAGACGCCGACCTGCCAGCTCAGGTGCAGCGTCCTCCTGGCCTGGATGAACCCCGGCGCCCGCGACCCCAGCGGCTTCCCCTCGGCCGCCTCGGTCGCCCCGCCGTCGACACCGGCCCCGGAGGCAGCATCGGCCCGCTCCGGCGCCTCGGGCTCCTTGGCCCCCTTGTCACTCCCCGTATTCATGCACTCAAACCTACCCGACTCTTTCGCGTCACCGGAATGGGCGTTGTCGCACAGATAAGACTCGGCCGTACGAGCTACCTAAAGACGCTCAAAACACTCAGAGGGGTTTACAACGGCACCGTAGGTGGCATGTCGATTTCGCCGACGTGCGAATCCCCGAGCGCACACTGAGCGAAAGGCCCTGGCGCTTATGAACACCACGGTCAGCTGCGAGCTGCACCTGCGCCTCGTTGTGTCGAGCGAGTCCTCACTGCCCGTTCCCGCAGGTCTGCGGTATGACACGGCCGATCCGTATGCCGTGCACGCCACCTTCCACACCGGAGCCGAGGAGACAGTCGAATGGGTGTTTGCCCGCGACCTCCTCGCCGAAGGCCTTCATCGGCCGACCGGCACCGGAGACGTCCGAGTCTGGCCGTCCCGCAGCCACGGTCAGGGCGTTGTCTGCATCGCCCTGAGCTCCCCCGAGGGCGAGGCTCTGCTCGAGGCCCCGGCGCGGGCCCTGGAGTCGTTCCTCAAGCGAACGGACGCCGCCGTGCCACCCGGCACGGAACACCGCCACTTCGACCTCGACCAGGAGCTGTCGCACATCCTCGCGGAGAACTAGCGCCGCGGAACGATGAGGCCCGCGCCGGCACCCGGTCGGCGTGAGCAGCGCGAGAGCGTGCCGTGCCGTCCACTCGGGGAACGGCACGGCAGCACGGTCGGGACAACCGCATACGGCATACACCGGCGCCGCCGCCGTGGGAGTTTCCACGGTGGCGGCGCAGGTGCGTTCCAGGAGGCCCGCAGGTACTAGGCTCGTGCGGCATCGGCGGGCGGGAGCCCTACCCCAGGCCAGGGAGCGAATCGTGCTGATCACCCACGACACCCGGTGCGCGCTCGACACCGTGGTCGATCTGGTGAACACGACACCGGACGGTGACACGAAGGCGGACGGGCTCGAGAGTCTGGCCGCGCTGACGGATTTCGTACGAAGGAACGATGTCAGCGATGTCGGCGTGATCACCGAAGACGATCTTCACTCGGTCCGTACGGTGCGTGACCGCTTCGCGGCCGTGTTCGCGGCGAGTGACCAGCGGACGGCGGCGGCGGTGATCAACGAACTGGTCGCCGAGGCGGGCACCACGCCCCGCCTCACGGACCACGACGGCTACGACTGGCACATGCACTACTTCGCGCCCGGCGCCTCCGTCGCCGACCACCTGGCGGCCGACTGCGGGATGGCCCTGGCGTTCTTCGTGGTCGCCGGGGAGCAGGAGCGGCTGCGGCGCTGCGAGGCGCCCGACTGCCGGTTCGCGTTCGTCGATCTGTCCCGCAACCGTTCGCGCCGCTACTGCGACAGCCGTACGTGCGGGAACCGGCTGCATGTCGCGGCCTACCGGGCACGCCGCAAGGAAGCCACGGGCTGAAACCGTTCACAGCAGCAGGAGGTCGTGCAGCGCCGCCAGCAGGAGCAGGCTGCCGATCACTCCCAGGAAGATCATCAGCGGGGGTTGGGAGAGCGCGAAGAGACAGCCGCGCTGACTCTCGGGCCGCGTCTCGGTTCGTACAGGTACGGGTGCGGGCGGCGTGGGCTCGCTGCGGAGGGCCTGCCCCTGGTCGGCGTCCAGCTGCTCGGGCAGCTGCGGTGTGTCCAGCATCTCGTCGCGATGATGACGCACTTATCGGGTGACGGGGGCTCAACCCACCACTTTCGAGGGGTAGTTCGCCACAACCCGTGACAGCGGGACGCGGGCATCCGTTGTCGTCAGATGCCGTGCTTCTTGAGGATCGCCTCGATGTCGCTGAAGTCCTCGGTCGGCTCGGCCTTCGACTGCTTCGGCTGTTTCTGCTGCACGGCCGGCGGGGTGCGGCGGCTCTCGCCGAGCGAGGGTGCCGAGGCGCCGGGGGCGACAGCGGCCTTGTCCTCCTTGGCGGGGCGGCCGGAGCGGCGCCGCTCGACGGCCCGCGTTCCCATGAACATCAGCCAGGCAACGCCGAGCACGCCGAAGCCTGCCCAGGCGGTCGGACTGAACGCCGTGTCCACGACCCACTCCACCGCGCCCGTCATCACCAGGCCCAGCGGCACGAGGGCGTAGGCGGCGGTGCGGGCGGCCTTGAGGAACCGCTTGCGGAAGGCGAGAACCCCGGCGATGCCCAGGCCCGCCACGGCAACGGCGGAACACACGGTCTCGGCAATCATCCGGTCCTCCCGAGTTCGGACATCAAAGGGCGATCAGGGGCGCTTCGCCCCTTCCATCCTGCACCGCCCAGGGGTCCCGGGGCCACGCCCAGGACCCTCCGCGGCCACATCTGGGGGACATCTCGGGGTCGCCGCTCCTCCCCAGGTCCAGGTTGGGCCCGGCGGGCGCTCCTGGGAGACTGGCCCCCATGAACGCCCCGAAGCCCATCCTTGACGTGTGGTGCGAGCTGCAGTGCCCCGACTGCCGCTCCGCCCTGGACGACCTCCGCGCGCTGCGCGAGCGCTACGGCGACCGCGTCGAGCTGCGCCTGCGGCACTTCCCGCTCGAGAAGCACAAGCACTCCTTCGCCGGTGCGCAGGCCGCCGAGGAGGCGTTCGCGCAGGGCAAGGGGTGGCCGTACGTGGAGGCCGTGCTCGGACGGGTCGAGGAGTTCGACCGCAAGGGCGAGAAGTTCCTTGTCGAGGTGGCGGGCGAACTCGGCCTGGACGCCGAGGAGTTCGACACCGCGCTGGTCGACGGCCGGCACATCCTGATCGTCGACGCCGACCAGGCCGAGGGCAAGGTCATCGGCGTGACCGGCACGCCCACGTACGAGATCGGCGGGGAGCTCCTGCACGGCGGCAAGAGCCAGGAGGGGCTGCGCGAGCGGATCGAGGAGATCGCGGACCGGCTGCTGGCCGAGCGGGGCTGACCCTCACAGCAGCTGTTTGTAGAGGTAGAGGGTGGTCGGCTCGTAGCCGAGCGAGGTGTACAGGCCGAGCGCGGTCGCGTTGCCCGCGAAGACGTTGAGGCCGATCCGGGTGGCGCCCGCGGCGATCGAGTCGGCCTCGGCGAACGCCATCAGCGCGCGCCCGTGCCCGCGCCCCTGGTGCTCGGCCGCCACCTCGACGTCGAAGACGAAGGCCTCCCCGGGTCGCTGCGCCACCCAGAGCGTGCCGACCCGCTCCCCCTCGTGCTCCAGGACGCCGAGCAGGACGTCCGGGGTGGCGACGCCGTCCGGGAGCAGCGCGGCGTGATCGCGTTCCGCTTTTTGGTGCGCCTCCTCCTCGGTGGCGCCGCGCTCGACCCAGGTGCGCGCGTACGCGGCCTTGGTGTGCGCGAGCCACGGGCCGTACTCGGCCTCCGTCATGCGCCGCCCGACGGTGCCTTCGAGGAGGGCGGGCGGCTGTTCGGGCAGGGCCTTCGCCATGTTCCGGTTGCGTTCCACGTAGCCGAGGGCGCCCGCGAGGCGGAGCATGTTCCGCGCCTCGGCGGGGACCGCCAGCTCGACGCGGCGGCAGTTCCAGGAGCGGGCGACCTCCTCGGCGGCGAGCGCCGCGACGGTGCCGCGGCCGCGCCCCCGGTCCTTATCGTCGACGCTCAGTTCGAGTATCTGGGCGACGGAGGGGCCGAAGACCGGGTGCGTGGCGAGGTGCAGGGTGCCGACGGGGCGGCTGTTCACACACACCGCGTAGTGACGCGAGCGCGAGCCGTCGGGGGTGCGCTGGAGCGGCTCGGTCGGCCGCAGGGTCGTGGTCATCACGGGTGTTGTACCCGTACGCGCCCCCGACGCGACAAGGGATTTACGGGTCCAGCTGGTCTGCTGCCCGCTCGTCCCACACGCGCATCGCCTTCGCGGTGACGGGGCCCGGCGCGTCCGTCAGGTCGCGGTCGTCGACGCGGTGCACGGCCTGGACGTCGCGCAGCGTCGACGTCAGGAAGACCTCGTCGGCCTCCGCGAGGACGGAGAGCGGCAGGTCGGTCTCCTTGGCGCCGGTCCACTCCGCGGCGAGGGCGCGCGTGATGCCGGCGAGCGGGCCCGCCGTCAGCGGCGGGGTGTGGATCTCACCGTCCAGGACGACGAAGACGTTGGAGCCCGTGCCCTCGCACAGCTGCCCCACCGTGTTCGCGAACAGGGCCTCGGACGCGCCGTGTTCGTGGGCGCGCGCCAGGGCGACGACGTTCTCCGCGTACGAGGTGGTCTTCAGGCCCGCGAGGGCGCCGCGCTCGTTGCGGGTCCACGGGACGGTGATCACGGCGGTGCTGTCGGGGCGCCGCTTGGCCTCGCCGAGGGCGACGACGAGCGTCGCGCCGTGCTCGCCGCGGTCGGAGCCGAGCGGGGAGAGGCCGCCGGTGTAGGTGATGCGCAGGCGACCGAGGGCCATCGGGTTGGCCTCGAGGACGGCGGCGCAGGCGCGGCGGACCTCGTCGAGGTCGGGCTCGGGCAGTCCGAGCCCGCGGGCCGAGCGGGCGAGCCGGTCGAGGTGCCGGGTGAGCGCGAACGGCTTGCCTTCGACGGCCTTCACCGTCTCGAAGATGCCGTCGCCCACGGTGAGCCCGTGGTCGAAGACGGAGACGCGCGCCGCCTCGGTGTCCTGCAGCCGGCCGTCGAGCCAGATCTTCACGGGTCCATGCCTCTCACTGTTCGAATGCGTACGTTCCCGACGCTACCGCCAACAGCCGCGCCGCCTTCAGCTCGGTCTCCCGCCACTCCCGCTCCGGGGCGGAGCCCCAGGTGATCCCGGCCCCGGTGCCGAAGCGCAGGACGTCGCCGCCGGCGCCCCGGTCGATCCAGAAGGTGCGGATCCCGACGGCCAGTTCCCCGCTCCCCCGGTCCGCGTCCACCCAGCCGATGCCGCCGCAGTAGGGGCCGCGCGGCGCCGTCTCAAGCTCGCCGATGATCCGCAGGGCGCTGGACTTCGGGGCGCCGGTGACGGAGCCGGGCGGGAACACCGCGTCGAGCAGCTCGGGCCAGCCGGCCGCCTCGGGCAGGTCGCCGCGCACGGTGGAGACGAGGTGGACGAGGCCCGGGTGCTTCTCGACCACGCACAGTTCGGGGACGGTCACGCTGCCGGTGGCGCAGACGACGCCCAGATCGTTGCGGACCAGGTCGACGATCATCACGTTCTCGGCGTGGTCCTTGTCGAGAAGGTCCGCCTCGGTGCGCCCGGTCCCCTTGATCGGCCCGGTTTCGACGACCTGCCCGTCCCTGCGCAGGAACAGTTCGGGCGAGGCCGTGGCGACCTCCACGCCGTGCTCCGGCAGCCGGATCGTTCCTGCGTACGGCGCCGGGTTCCCGCGCGCGAGGAGAGCGGTGAGGGCGTCCACGTCGGCGTCCGGGGCGACGGGCGCGGAGAGCACCCGGCAGAGATTGGCCTGGTAGACCTCACCGGTCGCGATGTGCGCGCGGATGCGGCGCACGCCGTCCGTGTACGCGGCGTGGTCGAGCGAGGACGTCCAGTCCGTCGGCGCGGGCCCGTGCCAGGCGCCGGGCCGCGGGGCGGGCACCGGTTCCTCGCGCACGTGCCCGAAGCGGGCGCAGACGAGGCGGCCCTCGAAATCGGCGCAGACGGCCCAGAAGCCGCTGGAGTCGAGGGCCGCGGGATCGCTGGTGACGTCGCGCAGATCGGTCGCGACGAGCCCGCCGAAGCGGGCCAGAGCAGGGAGGTCGTGCACGCCTTCGAGTCTATGGCTGATGACGATGGGCCCACCTGAGCAGGACCTTCGCCGGTGGCACCGCAGCACGCTGCGCAAACGCGTTTTGGACCTCCCCCAGGAATCCGCTAGAGTTCAACACGTCGCCGGGACGCGCAAGCGGAACGGAAAGACACGCGAACGTAGCTCAGTTGGTAGAGCGCAACCTTGCCAAGGTTGAGGTCGCCGGTTCGAACCCGGTCGTTCGCTCAGGATGTGGGGGATCTTCCCGAACCCCTACGCTCCTGGTGGAGTGGCCGAGAGGCGAGGCAACGGCCTGCAAAGCCGTCTACACGGGTTCAAATCCCGTCTCCACCTCCAAGCGCGATTAGCTCAGCGGGAGAGCGCTTCCCTGACACGGAAGAGGTCACTGGTTCAATCCCAGTATCGCGCACTGGGGCCTCAGGGCCTCCGTCCCGGACGATTAGCTCAGCGGGAGAGCGCTTCCCTGACACGGAAGAGGTCACTGGTTCAATCCCAGTATCGTCCACTGGTCCGCAAGGATCGTCCCGCGCGATTAGCTCAGCGGGAGAGCGCTTCCCTGACACGGAAGAGGTCACTGGTTCAATCCCAGTATCGCGCACCAGAAAGAAGCCCCCGGTCCTCGTGGCCGGGGGCTTCTTCCGTTCCGGACGGCCCGGGGAGCCGGGCGGCCCTTCGGGAGAAGAGCCGCTCAGCGCCTCAGGAGGAGAACAGCATCCGGCCGAAGCCACGATTGTGGTGACCGTGGTGGCCGTGGTGACCGCCGTGGTGCGGGGCTCCCCAGGCCGGGGCCGCGGGGGCCGGGTAGCCCTGCGGGGCGGGCGGGGGCGGCGGGGCCTGCTGCTGCCACTGCGACTCCAGGCGGGTCAGCGACTCCAGCTCGCCGTAGTCCAGGAATATCCCGCGGCAACCGCTGCACTGCTCGATCTGGACACCATTGCGGTTGTACGTGTGCATCGGTGCGTGACACTTCGGACACTGCATGCTCGGCTCAACTCCTCGCCGTTCGGTGCTGCTTCGCCGGAACACTTCCCGGCTTCCGTCCCCCGCACCCTACTTGGCCGGTTCGTCCTCGAACTGCGTCGGCACCGATGCCATTCGGGCGCAGGCGTCGACGACGGCCTCCTCCACCTCGTCGAGCGCGCGGCCCGCACCGGTGGCCTTCGCGACGGCGAGCGCGGCGGTCTGCACGGTGAGGGCGCGGGCCGGGACGTCCAGGGCGGGCCAGGGGTCGGGAACGCTCAGTTCCTTTGCGCCGCCTGTGCGTTGGTAGGCGCCGAGGAAGCGGGTCCAGTCCTCGGCGGACAGCAGGCCGCAGGCGAACCAGGCGGCGGGGCGGGCCAAGTCCCAGGCTGGGTCGCCGATTCCGAGGTCGTCGACGTCGATCAGCGTCCACGCGGCGGAGTCGGCGGGGTGGCGGACCAGCTGGCCGAGGTGCAGATCGCCGTGGCACAGGGCGCTCGCGTGCCCGTACGGGGCTTCGGCGCGGGACCAGGGCGGCAGGGTGCGCCAGGCGTCGAGGATCGGCGGGGCCGCCGGGTGGTCGGGGGCCGAGGCCCGCAGGCGCGCCACGGCGGCGGCCGCCTTGAGCGGGCCGCGCATGGGGGGAAGCGCGGGCGGGAGTTCGTGCGCCGGCGTGCAGTGCAGGCGGGCGAGAAGGGCGCCCACGGCCTCCCAGGGGGCGAGCTCCGGGTGGTCCGGGTCCACGGGGGCGCCGTGCGGCCAGAACGTGACGAGGCGGTCGTCCAGGGCCGTCGCCGTGGGGCGCAGCGGGCGCAGCAGGACGCGGGCCAGGGAGGGGTGGGTGGCCACGGCGAGGCGGAGGTCCAGCTCGGCCGGGTCGGTGCCGGGGGCGTGCGCCTTGGCGACGGTGTCGCCGTGCCGGACCACGGTGGCGTCGGGGCGGTCGGCGAGGGTCGCGGCGCCGCACACGCAGGCGATTCCCGACGGATGGGCCGCGCCCCGGGCCTCGGCCCTGAGCGCGGGAACGATGAGCGTGGTCACGGCGGCAGCCTACGGTGCTCCGGGCACAAAATAATGCTGCGCGCAGCTCCCCAGCTGCGCGCAGCATTTGTGCCGTCCGCCGCACCCCCGTCCCCACGGGGTTTCATGGCCGGATGTCCCCGCCCGGACCGCTCTTCCGGGCCTGGGAGCGCCGCTCAGCGCCCCAGCATCACGCCCACGGACGACGCCTGTGTGACCACCGCGTCCCAGCCGCCGAACACGACGACGAGAAGGGCCGCGAGAGGGAGAACCATGGCCGCGGCCACCAGCGGATGCCGGCGGTCGGTCGCGGGGCCACCGAAAAGGCCCGCCCTGCGGGCCACTGTGCGGAACGCTGTCGTCCGCGGTGCCGTGTCCGCCATGGTCCTCTCCCGGTCGAAATCTTGAGTTCTTGCGTCTTGTGAGTTCTTGCGAGCTCTTGTGACTTGGCAAGCGGCGGATACCTGACCTCGGGGGACGAGTGCCGTACCCGCCGCTTGACCTCAAATCTATGAGTGGCGGGCGCCCGAGACGTCATGCCCTCGTACCGATTGCCGGGCCTCCCCGAGGATGACCACCTCCGCCCGATGTACTCCCCTGGGTGGAGACGAGGTCCTAGGCCTCGGGGTCTTCCCCGAGGGGGCGGCCGACGCGGGCCTCCCGCTCGGCGGGCTCCTCGCGCGGGACCGGGTGTTCTACCAGCGCCAGGACCCTGGTGGCCATGAAGCGCGCGGTGCGCACCACGGATCCGGATCGGGTGACTTCGCTCACTTCCACCACCCCTCTGCGCACCGCCGTCTCCACCCTCCGGCCCGCCCGGCCCGCCGTCACCTCATACGTACGCGTCGTGTCCCCGGCATCCACGACTATCTCGACCCGGTCACCCTTCATGGGTCCAATCCCCCTCCAAGGCCGCCCTGTTGGCGCGGGGGCGCCGGACAAGCCGCCCCGCTCCCGCGCTCCCTGACCACCCTTCAAGTTTCCCACCGGGCACTGACAATCGAATCGGCCGCGAGGGCGCGGCCTTTGCGCGCCGCCGTGCGCGAAAACGTAAGCTGTGGCTCGTCAGACGGACCGGGCAGCAGCGGGGATGAACATGGCGATGATGCGCCTGAGGCGCGAGGACCCGCGCGTCGTCGGCTCGTTCAGGCTTCACAGACGCCTCGGGGCCGGCGGGATGGGCGTGGTCTACCTCGGGTCCGACCGGCGCGGCCAGCGGGTCGCGCTCAAGGTGATCAGGCCTGATCTGGCGGAGGACCAGGAGTTCCGGTCGCGGTTCGCGCGCGAGGTGTCCGCCGCCCGGCGGATCCGCGGCGGCTGCACCGCCCGGCTCGTCGCCGCCGATCTGGAGGCGGAGCGGCCGTGGTTCGCGACGCAGTACGTGCCGGGTCCCTCGCTGCACGACAAGGTGGCGGAGGAGGGGCCACTGGCCGCCTCGGACGTGGCGGCCGTGGGGGCCGCGCTGTCCGAAGGGCTCGTCGCCGTCCACGAGGCCGGGGTCGTGCACCGCGATCTCAAGCCGTCCAACATCCTGCTGTCCCCGAAGGGGCCGCGGATCATCGACTTCGGCATCGCGTGGGCAACCGGCGCCTCGACGCTGACCCATGTGGGCACCGCGGTCGGCTCCCCCGGGTTCCTCGCGCCCGAGCAGGTGCGCGGCGCCGCCGTGACGCCCGCGACCGATGTGTTCGCCCTGGGGGCCACGCTCGCGTACTCCGCGATGGGTGACTCCCCCTTCGGGCACGGCAGTTCCGAGGTCATGCTCTACCGGGTCGTGCACGAGGAGGCGCAGCTGGCCGGGGTGCCGGACGCGCTCGCGCCGCTGCTGCGCGCGTGCCTGGCGAAGGACCCGGAGGAGCGGCCGAGCACGCTGCAACTGTCGCTGCGGCTCAAGGAGATCGCGGCCCGTGAGGCACAGGGCATCGCGACGGAGCCGCGGCCGCCCGCGCCGCGCACCGCCGAGCAGGACCGGCCGACCGGACGGCTCGCCGACACCTACGAGGGGCAGCGCACCCAGCGGCGTACGCAGCCGGGGACTCCCACCTCGCGGCCCAGCAACGGCAGGAGCAACGGGTCGGCGCCCGCGCGGAACACGAACAGCCGTTCAAGCAACGGCCGGTCCGGGCCGCGCAGCGGTGCGGGGCGCCCGGCGCCGCGTACGAACGGCACGGGCAGCGGCAAGAAGCTGCGGCCCGCGAACCCGCGGTTGCTGCGCCAGCGGCTCACCGTGTTCGTCGTCGTGACGCTGCTCGTGGCGCTGGCCATCGCGGCGGCGCAGGGCTGCCAGGGGCCGACGCGCGGCCTCGGCGACAGCGGGCAGCGGACGACGTCCGCCGCCGGATCGCTGCCACTTCCGGAGCGCTGACCGTCAGAGCTCGGGGCGGCCCGTCGCCACCGCGTAGAACGCGACGGCGGCCGCCGCGCCCACGTTGAGCGAGTCGACTCCGTGGGCCATCGGGATGCGGACCCATTCGTCCGCCGCCATCAGGGCCTTGGTGGACAGGCCGTCGCCCTCCGCGCCGAGCATCAGCGCGACGCGGTCCATGCGGTGCGGCGCCACCTCGTCCAGGGACTTGGCCTGTTCGGCCGGGGTCAGCGCGAGGAGTTCGAAGCCGGCGTCGCGAACCGTCTCCAGGGACTTCGGCCAGGCCTCCAGACGCGCGTACGGCACGGAGAAGACGGCGCCCATGGAGACCTTCACGGAACGGCGGTAGAGCGGGTCGGCGCAGTCCGGGGAGAGCAGGACCGCGTCCATGCCGAGCGCGGCGGCGCTGCGGAAGATCGCGCCGATGTTGGTGTGGTCGTTGACCGACTCCATGACGACGACGCGGCGGGCCGTGGTGAGCAGCTCGTCGGCGGTCGGGAGCGGCTTGCGCTGCATGGAGGCGAGGGCGCCGCGGTGCACGTGGTAGCCGGTGACCTGTTCGGCCAGATCGGGGGCGACCGCGTAGACCGGGGCGGGGACCTCGTCGATGACGTCGCGCATGACGTCGACCCACTTCGCGGACAGCAGCATCGAGCGCATCTCGTACCCGGCGAGCTTGGCGCGCCGGATGACCTTCTCGCCCTCGGCGATGAACAGGCCCTCGGCCGGTTCGCGTTTGCGACGCAGTTCTACGTCGGTCAGGCCCGTGTAGTCGGACAGGCGCGGGTCGTCGGGGTCATCGATGGTGATGATCCCTCGATGTTCAGCTTCAGCCACGGGTCGATACTGCCTTGTTCTGGGTGTGGTGCCAACGGCTCGGAACGAGTTACGTTACCGCTGGTTACTTCTGGTGCTTGTGCGGGTTCTCGTTCACCACGTCGCCGATCACGATGACCGCCGGGGGCTTGACCCCTTCGGAGACGGCGCGTTCGCCGACCGTCGCGAGGGTGGCGTCGACGCGGCGCTGGGCTGCGGTGGTGCCCTCCTGGACGAGGGCGACGGGGGTGTCCGGGGACTTCCCGTGCGAGACCAGTGCCTCGGCGATCTTTGCGATCTTGTCGACTCCCATGAGGATCACGAGGGTGCCGGTGAGCTTCGCCATCGCCGCCCAGTCGACCAGCGAGCGCTCGTCGTCCGGGGCCACGTGACCGCTGACGACCGTGAACTCGTGGGCTACGCCGCGGTGCGTGACCGGTATGCCGGCCGCGCCGGGGACGCTGATGGAGCTGGAGATGCCGGGGACGACCGTGACGGGGATGCCCTCGGCGGCGAGCGCCTGGGCCTCCTCCATGCCGCGGCCGAAGACGAACGGGTCGCCGCCCTTGAGACGGACCACGGCCTTGCCCTGCTTGGCGTGGTCGATCAGCGCGTCGTTGATGGCCTCCTGGACCATCTGGCGGCCGTACGGGATCTTCGCGGCGTCGATCACCTCGACGTGCGGCGGGAGTTCGTCGAGGAGGTCGCGCGGGCCGAGCCGGTCGGCGATCACGACGTCGGCCTCGGCGAGGAGGCGGCGGCCGCGCACGGTGATGAGGTCCGGGTCGCCGGGGCCGCCGCCGACGAGCGCGACACCGGGCTTGTGGGTGCGCTGGGCGGTGACCGTGCCGTCGTGCAGGGCCTCGACGATGGCGTCGCGGACGGCGGCGGTGCGGCGGGGGTCGCGGTCGGCCGCCTCCGTCGTCAGAACGGCCACGGTCACGCCGTCGGCGCGGCCGGTCGCCGGGGTCCAGGCGGTCGCCTCGTCGGCGTCGTCGGAGCGGACGCACCAGGTGCGGGTGCGCTCCGCTTCGGCCGAGGCCGCGTCGTTCGTCTGCTTGTCGCTGGTGGCCACCAGGGCGTACCAGGTGTCGGCGAGGTCGCCGGGCTCGTAGCGGCGCTGGATCCAAGTGATCTCGTCGGCCGTCGCCATCGCCTCGACCGAAGGGGTCGCGGAAGGGGAGATCAACGTGATGTCCGCGCCCGCGGCGATCAGGGCGGGGAGCCTGCGCTGGGCTACCTGGCCGCCGCCCAGGACGACGACTCGGCGGCCGGTCAGGCGGAGCCCTACGGGGTAGGCGGGGTGGTCGGCGGCGGGCATGCGGTGTCCTCTGGCGTGCGGGTTTTGTTTGTGAGCGTACGTCGTGAACGTGACGGGGAGGTTTCACAAGCCGGGGGCTCCGCCCCGGCCCCCCGCGCCTCAATCGCCGGCGGGGCTTGAAAAGCAAGCCCCGCCGACAATCTGAGGATGTGGGCTACTTCTCCGTGACGCCCGCCGAGTCGAACGTCGCGACCTCGTGCATCGCCCGGGCCGCGCTCTGGACGATCGGGAGGGCCAAGAGGGCGCCCGTGCCCTCGCCGAGGCGCAGGTCCAGGTCGACGAGCGGGCGCAGGCCCAGCTTGTTGAGCGCGGCGACGTGGCCGGGCTCCGCGCTGCGGTGGCCCGCGATGCAGGCCGCGAGGACCTCGGGGGCGATGGCGCGGGCGACCAGGGCGGCCGCACCGGCGCTGACGCCGTCCAGGATGACCGGCGTACGCAGCGAGGCGCCGCCCAGGAGCAGGCCGACCATGGCCGCGTGCTCCAGGCCGCCGACCGCCGCGAGGACACCGATCGGGTCGGCGGGGTCGGGCTTGTGCACGTCGAGGGCGCGGCGCACGACCTCGACCTTGCGGGAGTGCGTCTCGTCGTTGATGCCCGTGCCGCGGCCGGTGACCTCGGCGGGGTCGACCTCGGTGTAGACCGAGATGAGGGCCGCGGACGCCGTCGTGTTGGCGATGCCCATCTCACCCGTGAGCAGCGCCTTGTTGCCCGCCGCCACGAGGTCGCGGGCGGTCTCGATGCCGACCTCGATGGCCTCCTTGACCTCTTCGCGGGTCAGGGCAGGGCCCGTCGTCATGTCGGCGGTGCCGGCGCGGACCTTGCGGGGCAGCAGGCCGGGCGTCGCCGGGAGCTCGCCTGCCACGCCGACGTCGATGACGCAGACCTCGGCGCCGACCTGGCTCGCGAACGCGTTGCAGACCGCGCCGCCGCCCAGGAAGTTGGCGACCATCTGGCCCGTGACCTCCTGCGGCCAGGGGGTGACGCCCTGGGCGTGCACGCCGTGGTCGCCCGCGAAGATCGCCACGGCGGCGGGCTCCGGGATCGGCGGCGGGCACACGCGGGAGAGGCCGGACAGCTGGGCCGAGATGATCTCCAGCATGCCGAGCGCGCCCGCGGGCTTCGTCATCCGCTTCTGCCGCTCCCACGCCTCGCCGAGCGCCTTGGCGTCCAGCGGGCGGATGTTGGAGACGGTCTCCGCGAGCAGGTCGTGCGGGTCCTCGCCGGGCAGGGCGCGGCGGCCGTACGTCTCCTCGTGCACGACCCACGACAGCGGGCGGCGCTTGGACCAGCCGGCCTGCATCAGCTCCGGCTCCTCCGGGAACTCGTCGACGTAGCCGACGCAGAGGTACGCCACGACTTCGAGGTGCTCGGGCAGGCCGAGCGAGCGGACCATCTCGCGCTCGTCGAAGAAGCTGACCCAGCCGACGCCGAGGCCCTCGGCGCGGGCCGCGAGCCACAGGTTCTCGACCGCGAGCGCGGAGGAGTACGGGGCCATCTGCGGCTGCGTGTGGCGGCCCAGGGTGTGGCGGCCGCCGCGGGTCGGGTCGGCGGTGACGACAATGTTCACCGGGGTGTCGAGGATGGCCTCGATCTTCAGTTCCTTGAACTGCTTCGCGCGGCCCTTGGGAAGCGACTTGGCGTACGCGTCCTTCTGGCGCATGGCCAGTTCGTGCATCGCGCGACGGGTGTCCGCGGAGCGGATGACCACGAAGTCCCAGGGCTGCGAGTGGCCCACGGACGGCGCCGTGTGGGCAGCCTCCAGGACGCGAAGGAGCACCTCGTGCGGGATCGGGTCGGAGCGGAAGCCGTTGCGGATGTCGCGGCGCTCGCGCATCACGCGCAGCACGGCCTCGCGCTCGGTGTCGTCGTACGCGGGAGCGGCGGGGTGCGCCTCGGCCTCCGGCGTCAGGTGCTCGGGTTCGCCGGTCAGCTCGGCGGGGGCGACGGTCTGCTCCGCCGGGTCCTCGGCCTCGGGCAGCGGGATGGCGCCGGAGTCGCCCTCGCGCGGGCCGGGAACGCTCGCGGCCTCCTCCGGGGAGGCGGCCCCCTGCGGGGGGATCCCGGCGGACTCGGGGCCCTGGGTGTCCCACTCCGCGACGTGCTCGGGTGCGACCGACGCGTCGCCCGCGGGCGCCTGTTCGGCGGACTGCTGGTTGGCCATGACGTGCGGGTCCTGCGGGTTGGTGGCGGGTTGCGGGGCGCCGACGGTCTCCTGACCGGGGGCGGCCGCGGCTTGCGGGTCACCGGTGGCCTGCTGGTCGGCGGCGGGCTGCTGCTCGGCGGGCGCGGCGTCGCTCACGACGTGCTGGTCGGCCACGTCGGCGTGGTCGCCCACGACGCGCTGCTCGGCCAGGACCTGCTGACCTCCAACGGCCGGCTGGTCGGCCGCAACCTGCGGGTCCGCCCAGGCGTGCTGCCCTTCAACGGCCTGCGGTGCGGCAGCCGCTGCGTCGCCCACGGCGTGCTGGTCGGCCATGACGTGCTGGTCGGCGGAGGAGTGCTGGCCGTCAACAGCCTGCGGTGCGGCAGCCGGCTGCTGGTCGGCGGCCGCTGCCTGGTCACCCACGAGCTGCTGTCCGGCAACGGCCTGCTGGTCCGCGGCGGCCTGCTGTTCGCCAGTGGAGTGCGGGTCCACCGCGACCTGCTGGCCCGCGACGGGCTGCTGCTCGGCCACTGCCTGCTGGTCGGCCGGAACCTGCTGAGCGCCAACGGCCAGTTGGTCGGCCAGCACCTGCTGATCGGCCACGGCCTGTTCGGCACCGACGGCCTGCTGCTCGGCCGCACCGTGCGGGTCGCCGACGACCTGCTGGTCGTCCGCGCCCGACGTGCCGGGAGCGGGCTGCTCGGCGGCCGCTGCCTGCTCGGCGGGCACGTACTGCTCAGCGGCGACCGCCTGCTGCTCGGCCTCGGCGTGCTGCGCGGCGGCTTCCTGCTCACCGGCCGCGTCCTGAAGGCCCGTACCGGCCGGCTGCGCGGAGACGCCCTGGCGGTCGGCGCCGTCCTGCTGGCCGGGCACACCCGGCTGCTCGGCGGCCTCCGGCGTCTGCTCCTCCGGAAGCGGAGGGACGACCATCGCCTGCGGCGGGGTCGGGGCCAGATGCGGGGTCGTGGGGACGATGCCGTCCACCGGGACGAACTGGCCGAGCGTCTGGTCCGCGGCGGGCTGCTGTGCGTAGCCGTGCTGCGCGTAGTCGTACTCGTAGCCGCCCTGGCCCTGCTCGTGCGCGGCGTACGGGGCCTGGCCCGCGTACCCGCCGACCGACGCCGACTCGGCGCCGACCTGGGCGAACTCCTGGGCGTGCGCGGGCGCTTCGGGCTGCGCGTGCTGCGGAGCGACCGTTTCTGCGGGGGCCGCGGGCTGCTGCGCCTGGGCCGGCTGCCACGGGGCGGCGCCCTGCGGCGGGATGTCCAGGTACTCCGGGCCGGTGGTCGGCGGGCCCGACTGGCGGGTCGGCATCGGCATCTGCTGGGCGGGCCCACGGTCGGCGAGCGAGCGGACAGGGCTGCCGTTGGTGTCGGGCACGGCCGGGCCCATGTGCAGCGGGCGCCGCGGCTGGGCCTGGGCCTGGGCGGCGTACTGCTGGCCCTGGCCCTGGCTGTGGTCCGCGGGCTGCTGGCCCCAGGCGCCCTGCGCGCCGGGCATCAGGAGGATCTCGTCCTCCTCGGCCGTGGCGTCGGCGGGATCGAGGTAGGTGTACGCGCCGGGTGCGGGAACGCCCGGCGGCTCCGCCGTGCCTGCGTCCTCCGGCAGCCCTTCGCCCGGAACCTGACCGGTGTCGGTCATGCCTACCCCTCGCCCATCGAATGAGAACTTCCTGGCCGCCCCCGGCCGTCCGCCGGGACTGCGAGCCCCTTTTGCTGTCCGGGGCGACACGTCGACCGCCCGTCAACAACAACGAGCGCGCGTGCCGCGCGGCACGAACCGCTCCGGACAACAGGCATTGTCCCGGTCGGACCGCGGCCACGGAACGTAGTTCGACCATGGCCTTCTGTGGACTGCGCCACGTTGCGCGTCCTCCGGTCGCTGCCGTACCACACGCACCTCAAGAGTGGTGCGTTTTCGGGACATTGGCATACGAAGAACCGACGGTCCCGGTGCGGTACAACGATCGGCCAGCCTACCGCGCGCGGCGCGCCGCCAGGGTCACGGGTGGCGGACGGGAAGGCGCCCGGAGAGGAGGAACCCCACGGTCCGCTCCTTCTCCGTCCAGGCGCGAGTGTCCAGCTCGACGGATTGCAGGAGGGCGCACTCGACGTCGTATCCGTGCTCCGTCAGGTCCCTGCCGATGAGTTCGGCGTCATCGCGTGTCGCGGCGTGCGTGACGATGCGGGCGGGTCGCCGGTCGGCGACGGCCGAGACGACGGCCGCTCCCCCGCCCCCGACGCGTACGACGTCGGGCTCCGGGAGGTCTTCGAGAACGTGCGGGGCGGTGCCGTGCACGATCTGGACCTGGACACCGAAGCGGCGGGCGACGGCGAGTGTGCGGGCGCAGGCGTCGGCGTCCCGGTCGACGGCGATGACGGCGGCGCCGAACCTTCCGGCCTCCGCCGTGAACGCTCCGCTGCCGCAGCCGATGTCCCACACCAGATCGCCCGCGCGCGGCCCGATACGGGCGAGTTGGGCGGCACGCAACAGTTCGGTCTCGCCCTCGCCGAAGGGTCCCGCGTACTCCTCGGCGGGCAGCGCCCAGCCGCGCGGTCCGGCGTCGGGGTCGCCGCCGGCCAGCCAGTTGCCGTTCTCGGGGGCGCCGGTGACCGGTCCCCCGATGACGATGACGACATTGGGGTCGCGCCACGCGTGGTCGGCGGCCTTGTCGGAGGTGACGACGGTGACCTGTTCGCGGTCGGTGCCGAGCTCCTCGCAGATGACGAAGGTGCGGTGGACGCCCTCCATCAGCAGGCCCAGTTCGGCGGGCCCGGCACCCGGTGAGGTGAGGACGGCAACCTTGGTGTGGGCTCGGCACACATTCACCGCGCGTCGCAGGGTGCGGCGGTGTGCGACGACCACCTGTGCGTCGTCCCAGGGCATGCCTGCGCGGGCGAACGCCTGGGCGACGGAGGACACGGCGGGCACGACCTCGACCTCCAGGCCGTACTGGGGTGCGCGCAGGGTGCGGACGACGCCGAAGAAACCGGGGTCGCCGTCCGCGAGCACGACGGCCGTGCCGCGGTGGCCCGCGATGCGGCGGGCGGCGAGGGCCACGCTGCCGAGCCGGACGCGCTCGGCGCGCTCGGGGACCTCGGGGAGCGCCAGGTGGTGGCCGGCGCCCGCCACGAGCGTGGCCGCGCCGAGTGCTGAGCGGGCCGCGTCCGTCAGCGGCGAACCGTCCCAGCCGATCACCGTGACCCGGTCGGCCATCGTCGTCAGTCTCCAGGGTGTGCTCGGGTACGTACGTGCCCATCCGGCACGGAGGTCGGGGGTGCCACCGGGGGCGGGGCACCGTGAGCGTACCTGCCCGGCCCTTCGACCGCCCGTGGGGTCAGTTCCAGTCCGAGAAGGCGGTGAAACCCCCGGCCTCCGCCAGTTGCTCGGTGACACCCTCCAGGTCCTCCGGCAACAGGCTCCACACGATGAAGTCCGTGCGGGCCTCGGCCAAGGTTCCGTCCTCGGTGCGTGTACGCGCTATGCAGGCGTTCCGCAGCACGCCCTCGCTGATGCAGCCGATCTTCTGGGCGACCTGCTGGGAGGCGGTGTTGTCGGCGGCCGTGCGCAGCTCGATGCGCTCCAGGCGCTGGTCGCGGAAGAGCCACTGGGCCGTGGCGAGCGCGGCCTCGGAGGCGTAGCCCTCGCCGCGCGCCCAGGGGGCGACGATGTAGGAGAGCTCGGTGGACCGCACGTGCCAGTTGGTCTTGGAGAGCTGGATGACGCCGACGAGCCGCTGGGTGAGGAACTCGGCGACGGCGAGGGTGAGTCCGGCGCCGGACTCCCGCTCCTTGGGGGCGTCCTCGAAGATCCAGGTGCGGCCGCCTTCCTCGGTGAACGGCTGCGGCACCGCGGTCCACGCGGCGACCAGCTCGTCGTTCATCATCTCCGCGAGGGCGGGCACGTCGTCCTCGTCGAGCGGGCGCAGCACCAGGCGCTCCGTGCTGATGGAGATCTCCGGGAAGGTGTTCGTCATGCGCCGCTCTCCGTAACCTTCGTCGGCCTTCTACCTTCGCGTCGGCCTCGTGAACTGCCCAGCATGCAGCATGAAGGCACGTAACTGCACATGGGGGCCGCCCCTGTTGCCAGGTGCGGCCCCCATGGGCGGGCGTCGGACGGGGCCCTCAGACGGGGAGCACCGAACCCTTGTACTTCGTCTCGATGAACTTCTTGACCTCGGGCGAAGTCAGCAGCTTCGCCAGCTTCTTGACCCGGGGGTCGTCCTCGTCGCCCTTCTTGACGGCGAGGATGTTGTTGTACGGGTTGTCCTTGACGGACTCCAGGAGGACGGAGTCCTTCTTGGGGTTCAGTCCCGCGTCCAACGCGAAGTTGTTGTTGACGGCGGCCGCGTCGACGTCGTCCAACGAGCGTGGCAGCTGGGCCGCTTCGAGCTCCTTGAACTTCAGCCCCTTGGGATTCTTCGCGACGTCCTTGGGTGTCGCGTTCAGACCGGCGCCCTCCTTGAGACCGATCACGCCCTGGGAGGCGAGGAGTTCGAGCGCCCTGCCCTCGTTGGTGATGTCGTTCGGCAGCGCGACGGTGGCTCCGTCGCGCAGCTCGGTGACGTCCTTCGTCTTCTTCGAGTAAAAGCCGAGCGGCGGCAGGTAGACCTGGGTGACCGGCGCGAGCGTCGTGCCCTTGGACTTGTTGAAGTCCGTCAGGTACGGCGTGTGCTGGAACAAATTGGCGTCGAGCTCGCCCTGCTGGAGCGCGGTGTTCGGCAGGACGTAGTCCGTGAACTCCTTGATCTCCAGGTCGAGTCCGGCCTTCTCGGCCAGGTGCTGCTTTACATACGTGAGGACTTCGCCCGCCGGGGTCGGGGTGGCCCCGACGACCAGCTTCTGCCCCGCGTCCGCCTTGTCGGACCCGCAGGCCGTGAGGCCGAGGACGAGCGCCCCGGCGGTCACGGCGGCGGGAATCGTGGACTTCAGGGAAATGGACATCAGAAGGAGGGGAGCACCGAGCCCTTGTACTTCGTCTCGATGAACTTCTTCACCTCGGGCGAGGTGAGGAGCTTCGCGAGCTTCTTGATGCGCGGGTCGTCCTGGTTGCCGTCCTTGATGGCGAGCACGTTGTTGTACTCGTTGTTCTTGGTGGACTCCAGGGCGAGGGCGTCCTTGGCGGGGTTCAGGTGGGCACCGATGGCGTAGTTGCCGTTGATCACCGCGGCGTCGACGTCCTTGAGGGAGCGCGGGGTCTGCGCCGCCTCGACCTCCTTGAACTGGAGGTTCTTCGGGTTCTTCGCGATGTCCTGCGGGGTCGCGGCGGACTCCGAGCCCTTCTTGAGGGTGATCAGGTCGTTGGCGGCGAGGAAGCGCAGGGCGCGGCTCTCGTTGTCGGCGTCGTTCGGGAGGGCGACGGTGCCGCCCTTCTTGAGGCCGTCGAGCTTCTTGGCCTTCTGCGAGTAGAGGCCGAGCGGCTCCAGGTGGACGGTGGCGACCGACTTGAGGTGCGTGCCGTTCTTCTTGTTGAAGTCTTCCAGGTAGGGCGTGGTCTGGAAGTAGTTGGCGTCGACCGAACCGTCCTCGGTCGCGTTGTTGGGCGTGACGTAGTCGGTGAACTCCTTGACCTCGAGCTTGAGGCCTTCCTTCTTCGCGAGGTCCTTCTTGATGAAGTCGAGGATCTCGGCGTGCGGGACGGGAGTCGCGGCGACGACCAGCGGGTCGGAGGCCTTGGCCTTGGTGTCGGCCTTGTCGGAGCCGCAGGCGGTCAGACCCAGGGTGAGGGCGCCGGTGGCGAGGACAGCTGCGGTGATCTTGGTGGTGTTACGCACGAAAAGTGCCTTTCCATCAGTGGTGCAACCCGCCGGGTGGGACGGGGAGAACGGGATTCAGCCGGACTTGGTGGCGGTGACGGCCGTACGTCCGGCGAAGAGGTTGAAGCGGATCGGGTCGCCGCCCTTGCCGGCGCGGCGGTGCAGGACGCGCGCGCCGCTGTCGCCGGCGAACTGGATGAGCGAGATGACGACGGCGAGGATCGCCACCGTGATCCACATCAGGTTCGCCTCGAAGCGCTGGTAGCCGTAGCGGATCGCGATGTCGCCGAGGCCGCCGGCGCCGACCGTGCCGGCCATGGCGGAGTAGCCGATGAGCGCGACGATCGTCGTGGTGGTCGCCGAGATCAACGAGGGCAACGACTCCGGCACGAGGACCTTGCGTACGACGGTCCAGGTGTTGCCGCCCATCGACTGGACGGCCTCGATCAGGCCGCCGTCGACCTCGCGCACGGACGTCTCGACGAGGCGCGCGAAGAACGGGATGGCGCCGATGGCGAGCGGCACGATGGCGGCCTCGCGGCCGATGGTGGTGCCGACGATCGCGCGCGTGAAGCCCATGAGGGCGACCATCAGGATGATGAAGGGCATCGAGCGGACGACGTTCACGATCTGCCCGATGACCTTGTTCACGAACGCGTTCTGCAGCAGTCCGCCGCGGTCCGTGAGGACGAGCAGGACGCCGAGCGGCAGTCCGAAGACGATCGCGATCAGCGTGGACCAGCCGACCATGTAGAGGGTGTCCCAGCACGCCTGGGACAGCAGCGGCTGCATTTCCGACCAGGTCACTTGGTGACACCTTCCTTCAGCAGAGCGGCGGGCGCGGCGCCCTGGATGTCGACCTGGAGGCCCTGCTCGCGCAGGAATCCGATGGGCACGACGTTGTCGTCGTAGCGGCCGGGCAGTTCGATGCGCATGCGGCCGACCTGCTTGCCCGTGACGGTGTCCATCGCGGCGCCGAGGATCGAGATGTCGACGTTGTAGGTGCGGGAGAGCTGCGAGATGACCGGCTGGGTCGTCGACTCGCCGTGGAAGGTGACGTCGATGACGGTGCGGTCGTCGCCGGAGGCCTCGCCGCTGACGGGGAAGAGCGCGGAGGCGAGTTCGGAGCCGGGGGTCGCGAGGAGCTCGCCGACGGTGCCGGACTCGACGATCCGCCCGCGCTCCATGAGGGCGGCGGAGTCGCAGACGGTCTTGACGACGTCCATCTCGTGCGTGATGAGCAGGACGGTCAGGCCGAGCTGCTGGTTGAGGTCGCGAAGCAGCTGGAGGATCGAGCGGGTGGTCTCCGGGTCGAGGGCGGACGTCGCCTCGTCGGAGAGCAGCACCTTCGGGTCGCCGGCGAGCGCACGGGCAATGCCGACGCGCTGCTTCTGACCGCCGGAGAGCTGGGCCGGGTAGGACTTGGCCTTGTCGGCGAGGCCGACCAGGTCGAGCAGTTCCAGCGCCTTGGTTGAACGTTCCTTCCCCGACTTGCCGAGGATCTCCAGCGGCAGCTCGATGTTGTCCTGCACGGTGCGCGAGGACAGCAGGTTGAAGTGCTGGAAGACCATGCCGATGCGGCTGCGCGCCTCGCGCAGCTCCTTGCCGGCGCGCGAGCCGCGACCGGCGAGAGCGGTGAGGTCCTGTCCTGCGACGGTCACGGTGCCGGAGCTCGGACGTTCAAGGAGGTTCACGCAGCGGATCAGCGAGGACTTGCCGGCGCCGGACTGTCCGATGACGCCGTACACCTCGCCTTCGCGCACGTGCAGATCGACGCCGTCGAGGGCGGTGACCTCGCGGCCGCGCGAGCGGTAGACCTTGGTGAGGCCCTGGGTGGTGATCACGTGGGTTTCCGTAGCTGTCGAGTGCGCGGCGCGGGTGGCGCCGGGCACGGGGCATTCGTTCGGGAACTTGGCTTGAGTTTCCGGGCGCGACAGGTCTCGCAGAGGCGGATGAACCCGTGAGGAGAAGCTGTGCGCGGGGCAGGCCCGGTCACGTAGGCGGACTGTTTCTCCCTGCGGAGTCACTCCCTACGGAACAGGGCGCGCGGGTCTCGCTTCGGGGCGCGAGAACAGGCGTGGTGGGGGCCCTCAGAAGGCGCACATTCGACACATACAAGCAGCACCGGGCGTCATGGTCGCCTCGGTCGCAAGGGTGCGGCTGCTCGTCGTGGTCATGTCGGCAAGTAAAGCAGACGTGAGGACGCGAGAGACCCCTGCTGTCCGCTATTCGGACAGCAGGGGTCCATGACTTACATGCGCTCAGGATGCGGTGGTGATCTCCACGCCCGCGTCCGTGACCTGCGCGGACACCGCGGAGAGGTCCTTGACCACGACGTCGGCGGAGAGCTCGTGCGCCTCATGCGTTGTGGTCAACGCCACGGTCTTCATGCCGCCCACGCGGCCCGCGGTGAGACCGGCCGGGGCGTCCTCGAAGACGACGCAGCGCTCCGGGTCCACGCCCAGCTTGCCGGCGGCGAGCAGGAACGGCTCGGGGTTCGGCTTGCCGTGCGTGATGTCGTCCGCGGCGATCAGCAGCGGCGTCTTGATGCCGACGGCGGCGAGCCGGGCCTCGGCGAGTCGGCGGGTGGCGGAGGTGACGACGGCCCAGTTCTCGTCGGGGAGCGAGGTGAGCAGGTCGAGGGTGCCGGGCAGGACCTTGGTGCCGCCGTTGGGCACGTCCTCGACCTCCAGCTCCTCGATCCGGCGCACGGCCCCCTCGACCTTCTCGGGGGGCAGCAGGTCGGCCGCGATCTCGGCGGCGGGTCGGCCGTGCAGCTCTACGGCTGCGAAGGCCTCGGCGGTGATCCCGTACTCCTCGGCCCAGCGGGTCCAGCAGCGGTACACCGACTCCATCGACGAGAGCAGGGTTCCGTCGTTGTCGAACAGCAGGGCGTCAGCGGTGATCTTCATATGTCCCGAGGGTACGGGTCACCCCGGGGCCGAGCGCATCGGGCCTTTTGGCCCGTAATAGGCTCACGGCCATGCTTGATGTCCTGACCCTGGTGACGGGTCTCGCCGCGCTGGCGCTCGCGGCCTGGTGCGGTTACGCCGCGTATCGCGACCAGCCGACCAAGGACTGGCACTTCATCGGGATGGCCGTGGTGTCGGTGCTCGCGCTGGTGCAGCTGGTGGTCGGGATCGTGCAGCTCGCGCGGGGCGAAAAGCCGGACCAGGGCACGACGATCTTCGTCGCGTATCTGATCGGGGCCTTCGCCTGTGTTCCGGCGGCGGGCTTCATGTCGCTCGCCGAGCGCACCCGCTGGGGTTCGGTGACGGTCGCCGCGGGCGGCGTGGTGCTGGCCGTGCTCGAAGTGCGGCTCTTCGACATCTGGGGAGGCTGAGGTGGCTGTGACCGCTGAAGACAAGGACACCTCGAAGGCCGATTCGAAGGCCGCCGCGAAGGCCGAGAAGAAGCGGCGCCGCCTCATCAGCGGGCCCGGCATGCTACTGGTGTGGCTGTACGGCGTGATGGTCGTCGGCGCGGTGTCGCGGTCGGCCGTGCAGATCTCCACGGAGTTCGACAAGGCGCCGCTGGCGTACTCGCTGTCGGCGGTGGCGGGACTCGTGTACGCGTTCATCACGTACTCGCTGGTGCGCGGCGGGGACACGGCGCGCAGGGCCGCGTTCGTGTGCTGTGCCCTGGAGTTGGCGGGCGTCCTGATCGTCGGTACGTGGACGCTGGTGGAGCCGTCCGCGTTCCCGGACGCGACCGTGTGGTCGGACTTCGGGGTCGGCTATCTGTTCATCCCCGTACTGCTGCCGCTGAGCGCGATGTACTGGCTGCGCAAGGGCGTGCTGCAGCGACAGCAGCCGGGGAACTGACCGACAAGCCCTAGGCGCTCGCCGCGAAGGCGTTCGCCTCGGTGTCCTTGGCGAGCGTCACCACGGTCAGGCGCTCGTCGACGCGCTCGGTCGACACGGGCGCGTAGCCGTGCTGGCGGTACAGGCGCAGGTTGTGGTCGCTGCGGTGGCCGGTGAACAGCTGGAAGCGCTTGGCGGTGCCCGCCGCGCCCAGCTGGGCCTCCACGGCGGAGAGCAGCCGGCCGCCCAGACCGTGGCGTTGCATGCGCGGGTGGACGATCAGCTTGTTGATGTGCGCCGTGCCGGCGGCGTCGACCGTGCCGCGCACGGACGCGACCACCTCGTCGCCGAGGCGTGCCACGAGCACGGTGCCGCTGGTGAGTTCGGCCCTCACGGAGTCCAGGGACTGTGTGAGCGGCTCGATCGAGTAGTCCCCGTAGAGCTGCGCCTCGCTCTGGTAGCAGAGGTACTGGAGCTTCAGAATCTGCTCGGCATCCGCTTCGGTCGCCGCAGAGATGGTCACGCTCATGCCCATGTGTGCATGCCTCCCGCTCACCTGTTCGCCGGTTGTCCTTCACCCTTTTCCCCGACGGGCCGTGAGCGCAACCTCGGAGGGCAGGATTCTGCGCAGGCAACCCAGACATCTGGAACGTTCCGGCCCAAGGCTGCCCTGTGAGATACCCAACTCACCCGCGATCTCACGGTAAGTGAGGTCTTGCGGGGACAGCAGGGCGGCGATGAGGCGCGGACAGCGGCCCGGCAGCCGGCTCACCGCACGGCGCAGCGCCCGGTCGCGTTCGTGGGCGAGCGCACGGCGCTCCGGGTCCACCGCGGCCGGATCGGCGGCGGCCGTAAGCCCGTACGGCTGCTCGCGCAGCGCCGTGCGCCGCTGGATCCTGGCCTCGGCGCCGACCGCCTCGCGGAGCCAGGCGGCGGGGTCGGCCGGCGGGCCCTGGGTGCGGAGGTGTTCGAGCAGGCGCACCCAGACCGCCTGTTCGAGGTCGCCGGGGTCGCCGGCCGCGCCCGGCAGTTCGGCCCGGACCTCGGCCGCGAGCAGCGGGCGCAGGGCGGTGATCACGCTGTCGTACGTCATGTACGGCGGGACGGGGCCGCCCCGGCGGCCGGTTGCCGGGGCGGCCGGGTCTCACTCCAACCGGCGTGCGGGGATCACCCGTTGACGAAGTCCTCGCGCGCGAGGAGTGCCGTGTCGCAGTTGTCCGAGAAGATGCCGTCGATGCCGGTCCCGTAGTACGCCTTGAAGGCGCCGAACGCGTCGCCGTACGCGTTCGGGTCCGTGCCCTTCTTGAAGTCGGCCGGCAGGAAGGTGTTCTCGTTGCGCATCGTGTACGGGTGCAGGATCAGGCCCGCCTTGTGCGCGTCCCTGACCAGCGTCGTGGACTCGAGGAGCTTGCCGTTCGCGTCCTTCGGGATGATCAGGTCGAGCGTCGGCCCGATGCCGTTCGCGTACGACGCGATCTCCGCGAGGCCCTTGGGCGTGATCAGGTCGGCGACGGTGCGCGGGTCGCCGCTGTCCACGAAGTCGTACGGGCGGGACTTCGCCGTGGACAGCAGGACCGCGAGCGGGTTGTCGACCAGCTTGTTCATGCGCTGGATGCTCGTCGGCTCGAAGGACTGGATGATGACGGGCGAGTTCTTCCGGTGCAGTCCGTGGGCGCGCAGCACCTTGGCGAGGCGCTCCTCCAGACCGAGGTTCTGCTTGCGGAAGTAGGTGGGGTGCTTGAGCTCGGGGTAGATCCACACCTCGCGGCCGAGCTTCTTGCTCTGCTGGGCGCGCCAGCGCAGCACCTCCTCGAAGGTGGGGATCTCCCAGCGGCCGTCGTAGATCGTGTTGTGCTGGCGGGTGCCCGGGATGCGCTCCTTGGCGCGCAGCGTCTTCAGCTCGGCGAGCGTGAAGTCCTCGGTGAACCAGCCGGTGGTGGCCACCCCGTCGAGGCTCTTGGTCGTCCTGCGTTCGGCGAACTCGGGATGGTCCGACACATTGGTCGTGCCCCCGATTTCCGGTTCGTGACGGCATACGAGATGCCCGTCCTTGGTCGGGCAGAGGTCGCCGGCCTCGATGATGTGCGCGCCCATGTCGAGCGCCAGCTGGTACGAGCCGAGGGTGTGCTCCGGCCGGTAGCCGCTGGTGCCGCGGTGCGCGATGACCGTGGGCACGGGGAGGCCCGCGAGGCCCTTGTTCATGTTATTCGCGCCACTTTCCCTGTCGGCGGCTCTCGCCGTGCCGGCCGCCCCGAGTGCGGTCGCGCTCGCGCCGAGGACGGCCGCGCCGAGCAGCGAGCGGCGGCCGAGCGCCGCCGCGGTCCGTGCCGGCCGCGCCCCCTGTGCGGCCTGTGAATTCTCGTTCCCCTTGTTCCCCATGAAGCACTCCTCCCACCAAGTACTGCCTTGCACCTGTCAAAGCGAGACCGATCGTAGGGGTGGGGAAGTGACGAGTGGGAGACCTCGGACGGAACGTCGGGGTGATGCGGCATGGCGTCCGGGCGTTGCACGGACATCAACGGGGCGCAAACTTCGGTCAACTCCGCGTATCCAGTCGGTGAACCCGATGTGCAACGGGTACTCGTGCGCGAGTATCGTCCTCACCTGCACAGACACCTTGACATTCATTCCTTGACATCGGAGGGCTCGTTGTCCCGCTTCGCGCTCATCAAGGCAGTGCTCGGTCCGATCATGCGCCTGATGTTCCGCCTACGTGTGGAAGGCGCAGAGAAGATTCCGGGGAACGGTCCCGTCATTCTGGCGGGCAACCACCTGACGTTCATCGACTCGATGCTCCTGCCGCTCGTCTGTGACCGTCAGGTCTTCTTCATCGGCAAGGACGAGTACGTCACCGGAAAGTCCCTCAAGGGCCGCCTCATGGCGTGGTTCTTCACCGGGGTCGGCATGATTCCGGTCGACCGCGACGGGGCCAACGGTGGTGTGGCCGCGCTGATGACCGGCCGCCGGGTCCTCGAGGAGGGCAACATCTTCGGGATCTATCCCGAGGGCACGCGCTCCCCCGACGGCCGCCTGTACCGCGGTCGGACCGGTATCGCCCGGCTGACGCTGATGACGGGTGCGCCCGTCGTTCCCTTCGCCATGATCGGCACGGACAAGTTGCAGCCCGGGGGTGCGGGGATTCCGCGGCCGGGCAAAGTGACGGTGCGGTTCGGTGAGCCGATGGAGTTCTCCCGCTACGACGGGATGGGGCGTGACCGGTACGTCCTGCGGGCCGTGACGGACTCGGTCATGACCGAGGTGATGCGGCTCTCGGGTCAGGAATACGTCGACATGTACGCCTCGAAGGCGAAGGCGGCTTAGCCGCTGTTACGGGGCGTGGGCCCGGCCGACCGGATCTCTCCGGCCGACCGGGCCTTTTTGCTGCGCCGGGGCCCGGGCCGACTCCTCGTTGCGCCGCACCGGGGGCCGCCCTGCCCACCCTGCCGCCCAAGGCGGCAGATTGCCCAAGGCGGGACGGCACCTTCAAGCCCCGCCGCGGGTGGGCAAATCAAGCCCCTGCGGCGATTGAGCAGCGGGGGCCGGGGCGGAGCCCCGTAGCCGGACGGGTCACTGTTCCAGGCGCTGGCCGCGCAGGAGGAACCACGCCGCCACCGACGTGGCCAGAAGCACCACCGCGCCGACACCCGCCGCGACCTGAAGACCGTCCACGAAGGCCGACTGCGCCCCGGCGAGAAGCGCGTCCGCCTGCCCGGCCGGCAGGCCACCCGCCGCCTCGACCGCCCCGCCCAGCGAATCGTGCGCCGCCACCGCGACATCCTCCGGCGTACCCGCCGGAACCGTGAAGCCCGAGTACACCCCGGTCACGATCGAGCCGAGCAGCGCGATACCGAGCGCCGTACCGAGTTCGTACGCCGTCTCGGACACCGCGGAGGCCGCCCCCGCCTGTTCCTTGGGCACGCTGGACAGGATCACGTCGGCCGTCACGGTGAACGAGAAGCCCGCGCCGATTCCGACGACGAGCAGCACCGCGCCCAGCAGCGGATACCCGGTCGACTGGCTCAGCGTGGTGAGCGCGGCGAGGGCCAGGCCCACCGCCGCGAGCCCGCCCGCGACCACGGCACGTACCGAGAAGCGCCGCGCCACCGTACCGGCGATCAGACCGGCCACCACCGCACCGACCGCCGCCGGGAGTTCGGCGAGCCCCGCCTCGAACGGCGCACGCCCCTGGACCAGTTGCAGGAACTGGGAAAGGAAGAAGACCAGCCCCGCGAGGCCGAGGATTGTCAGGAGGTCCGCGAGCACCGCGCCCGAGAAGCCGCGGTGATGGAACAGCCGCATGTCCAACAGCGGTGCTTCAAGAGAGAGTTGGCGCCGGACGAACCAGACGAGCGCAGCCACACCGAGTACCGCCGACACCCCCACGCCGACCCCGAAGCCGTGCGCCGCCGCCTCCTTCACCGCGTAGACGACACCGATCATGCCGACGAGGGACAGCACCACGCTCAGCAGGTCCCAGGGCCCCGGCACCGGGTTCTTCGACTCGGGGATGAGCTTCGCGCCGACGACCACCAGGATCGCCATCACGGGCAGGTTGATGAGGAAGACCGAGCCCCACCAGAAGTGTTCGAGGAGGAACCCGCCGACGACCGGACCGACCGCCGCACCCGCCGAGGCCATGGCACCCCAGATACCGATGGCCAGCGAACGCTCGCGCGGGTCGTGGAAGATGTTCCGGATCAGGGCGAGCGTGGAGGGCATCAGGGTCGCGCCCGCGACACCCAGCAGGGCGCGCGCCAGGATCATCAACTCCGGCGTCGTCGCGTACGCGTTGAGGACGGAGACCGCGCCGAAGGCGACCGCTCCCACGAGGAGCAGCTTCTTGCGGCCGATGCGGTCGCCGAGGCTGCCCATCGAGACGAGCAGTCCGGCGATGACGAACGAGTAGACGTCGCCGATCCAGAGCAGCTGCGTGCCGGAGGGCTTCAGGTCCTCACTGATGTACGGGGTCGCGAGGCCGAGGACGGTCGCGTCGACGGCGACGAGCAGCACGGCCAGCACGAGGACGGAGAGGGCGAGCCACCGCGCGGGACGGGACTCCACCACCTCCGCCGCAGGGGTGCGCTGTGGTGTGCTGGTCATGGTTCCACTCTCCGAAGTGCGCCGCCGAGCAGCAGCTCGACGATCATGAATTGGAAGTCCTTGGCCGCGACGCGGCCGTCCTGCACCGCCCAGGCGCCGCTGCCGATGAGGCCGTAGAGCGCCTCGGTCAGCCAGGCGGGTGTCAGGTCGATCCGGAACTCGCCCGCTTCCTGTCCACGCCGGAACAGCGCTTCGATGCGGGCGTCCAGGCGGGCCCAGCCCTCGTTCTGCTGCTCGCCCTCGAAGAGCTGGTTCTCGGTGACGAGGAAGGCGAGCAGCGGCGCCGCCGGTTCGACCTCGCGGATGAGGGCGCGCAGGCCGTCCGCGGCCCGGCGGTCGTCGAGCCCGGCGCGGTCGAGCGCCGCTTCGCACTCGGCGAGGCCGAGCTCCTCGAGCGCGCGGACCAGCGCGTCCCGGCCCGCGAACTGGCGGTGCAGGGTCGCACGGCTGATGCCGGCGGCCCGCGCCACCTCGTCCATGGTGGCCGTGGACTTGCGGGTGAGCAGGGCTGCGGCACTGTGGAGCACCTGGGCACGATCGACTGGCATGAGACGAGGGTACATCAAGTGAGACATAAACGTCTCACAAGAGGCTTGCCCGTCTCCGGTGGCCGGCCTCCTCACCCAGTGTTACGACTGTCGGGACGTCCGACTCTCGGGAGGTACCGGCATGGGGTGCTGCATCTTCGCGGCGATGGCCGCCATCGGGCCGCGCGTGGCCCTGGTGATCACGTGGCTGTTCACCAACCTTGTGGACCGCGCCTTCAACGGCGTGCTGCTGCCGCTCATCGGCCTGATCCTGCTGCCCTGGACGACCCTGGGCTACGTCATCGCCTACGCGCCCGTGGTCGGTGTCCGCGGGATCGGCTGGGTCGTGATCATCTTTGGCCTGCTGCTCGACCTGTCGAGCTACGGAGGCGGGGCGCGGGCGCGCCGCTGACGCCCCGGCCCGCGCTCGACCCACGGACGACAGACGCACACCGAAGGGCCCGGCCCGTCCACGGATGGACGAACCGGGCCCTTCGGTGTGCGTGCGGGGTTACTTCTTCGCGTCGGCCCAGGTCCGCTGCACCGACAGGTCCTGCTTGACCTCGGCGAGCTGGACGGCGACCGCGCTCGGCGCCGTGCCGCCGCGGCCCGAGCGGGAGGCCAGGGCGCCCGGAACGTTGAGCACCGTGCGGACCTCGGGGCTGAGGTGCTCGGAGATCTTGGCGAACTGCTCGTCCGTGAGGTCGTCGAGCTCCTTGCTCTCGGACTCCGCGACCTTGACGCACTCGCCCGCGACATCGTGCGCCACACGGAACGGCACGCCCTGCTTGACCAGCCACTCGGCGATGTCCGTGGCGAGCGAGAAGCCGGCCGGGGCCAGCTCCTCCATGCGCTCCCGGTTGACCGTGAGCGTCGCCATCATGCCGGTGAACGCCGGGAGCAGCAGAGCCAATTGGTCGCAGGAGTCGAAGACCGGCTCCTTGTCCTCCTGGAGGTCACGGTTGTACGCGAGCGGCAGCGCCTTGAGCGTCGCCATCAGGCCCGTGAGGTTGCCGATGAGGCGGCCCGACTTGCCGCGCGCCAGCTCCGCGATGTCCGGGTTCTTCTTCTGCGGCATGATCGACGAGCCGGTGGAGAAGGCGTCGTGGAGCGTGACGAAGGAGAACTCCTTCGTGTTCCACAGGATGATCTCCTCGGCGATCCGCGAGATGTTCACGCCGATCATCGCAGTGATGAAGGTGAACTCGGCGACGAAGTCGCGGGAGGCCGTGCCGTCGATGGAATTGGCGGAGCTGCCGTGCTCGAAGCCGAGGTCCCGCGCCACCGCCTCCGGGTCGAGACCGAGGCTGCTGCCGGCCAGGGCGCCGGAGCCGTACGGCGAAACCGCCGTCCGCTCGTCCCACTGGCGCAGCCGCTCCGCGTCCCGGGACAGGGACTGGACGTGCGCCAGGACGTGGTGCGCGAAGAGCACGGGCTGGGCGTGCTGGAGGTGCGTACGGCCGGGCATCGCGGTGTCCGGGTGCGCCTCGGCGAGGCCGACGAGGGCCTCCTGGAGGTCGGCGATGAGGCCGCCGATGACGCGGGCCTCGTCGCGCAGGTACATCCGGAAGAGCGTCGCCACCTGGTCGTTGCGCGAGCGGCCCGCGCGCAGCTTGCCGCCGAGGTCCGGGCCGAGACGCTCCAGGAGGCCGCGCTCCAGGGCGGTGTGCACGTCCTCGTCGGCGATCGTGCCGACGAAGGAGCCGTCCGCGACGTCCGTCTCCAGCTGGTCGAGGCCGGCGATCATGCGGGTCAGCTCATCCTCGGTGAGCAGGCCCGCCTTGTTCAGCACGCGCGCGTGGGCACGGGAGCCCGCGATGTCGTACGGGGCGAGGCGCCAGTCGAAGTGGACGGAGGCGGAGAGTTTCGCCAGGGCCTCGGCCGGGCCGTCGGCGAACCGGCCGCCCCAGAGGCGGACATCGCCGGTGTTGCTGCTCACGTGCTCTGCTCCTCGGGCCGGTGGATCTGAATGCCGGTGCGTTTGTCGCTGTGCATGATTATGCAGGGTGCTGCATGTTTCGTCAATCGCCCTGGGTGACCGGCCTGGGCGTCGGCGCCGCGGACGGCACGCATGACGGTCCGGATGCGTGGTACCCGGCGGTGTCGTGATCGAGCGGCTCGGCGCCCCGACGCGCACCCGCGCCCTGGTCGGCATGGGCGCCGGTGGGCTCTCACTCTCCCTCGCTCCCGTCCTCATCGACCTCTCCGGCACGTCTCCGGGCACGGCCTCGCACCTGCGCTGCGCGCCGGCCCTGCCGCTGCTCGCCCTGCTTTGCGTGCCGGAGCGGCGCAGGGAGGGGCCGCCGGGCGCCCGCCATCTCGTGCTCGCGGCGGCGGCCGGAGCACTGTTCGCGGGCGACATGCTGCTGTGGACCCGGTCGGCGCCGAGCCGCTCCTGGGCACCGTGCACGCGCTGCTCGCCGCGCTCTGCTACTCGGGGTTCCTCTTCCTGCGGCGCGGCGGGCTCTCCGGGCAGGTGCGGCAGACGCACCTGCCCGTCACCGCGTCCGCGACCCTCGTCTCGCTGGGGGCCGGGGCGCTGTGGTCCGGCGTCGAGTTCGCGCCGGGGTGGGCCGCCGTCGGGTGGCTGGCCGGGGCCTCGCTGACCAGCGGCGTGACCGGCCGGCTGCTCGTCGCGGTGCACTCCCCTCGGCTGGCGAGCCATGTCGGCGCCGTGCTGCTCCTGCTCACTCCGGTGGGCGCGCTCGTCTGCGGTGCCGCGGCCCTCGGCGAACGTCCCGCACCGCTCCAACTCGCGGGCTGCGCACTGCTGTTGACCGTCGGATATTTCGCCGTGCGGACACCCACCACGCAAGAGACGCGAACGGGGCATGATCCCGGTATGGGAAAAAGTCATGAACGCATAGAGGGTCGACTGCGCACGTTCATCGAGGACCAGCCGGTCTTCTTCACCGCCACCGCCCCGCTCTCCGACGACGGGACGGTCAACCTCTCCCCCAAGGGCCTCAAGGGCTCCTTCGCGGTGCTCGACGAACGGACCGTCGCGTACCTGGACTTCGCCGGCTCCAACGCGGAGACCATCGCCCATCTGCGCGAGAACGGCCGGATCACGTTGATGTGGTGCGCGTTCCAGGGCCCGCCGAACATCGTCCGGGTGCACGGCCGCGGCGAGCCCGTGTTCCGCGACGACCCGCGCTTCGCCGGCCTGGTCGCCCGCTTCCCGGACATCGACCCGACCCGCAACGGCCTGCGGGCGGTCATCGTCGTGCACGCCGAACACATCCGCGACACCTGCGGCTACGCCGTGCCCTTCATGACGTACGACGAGGACCGAGACCTGCACGGCAAGCGGTTCGCGCGGGAGGACGACGCCGGGCTCGACGCGTACTTCCAGAAGAAGGAGCACATCGCGGAGAGCCTGGACGGCCTGCCCGGGCTGCCGTTGCCGCTGCCGCCCGCTACGTTCTGACCCATGCGCCCCTTTCGAGCAGGTATCGCCACCGCCGTCGCCGCCTGCGCCGCCCTCGGTGCGGCCCCCTCCGCCTCCGCCGCTCCCGCCGCCGACCCGCTGCCCGCCCGCATGGCGGACACCGGCGGCGGCCGCCAGCTGATCACCGCGCAAGCACCCCGCACGTCGTCGACCACGGGCACCGTCACGTGGTGGGACCGGGACGCGAGCGGCCGCTGGGTGAAAGCCGGTTCGGCGCCCGCGCGGTTCGGGGCGAAGGGGCTCGTGGCGGGCGCCAAGCGCAAACAGAGCACCAACACGACACCGACCGGCATCTACGACCTGCCCTTCGCGTTCGGCGTCGAGGCGGCGCCCGAGGGCACCACGACGACGTACCGACGTGTGCACCGCGACTCCTGGTGGTGCCAGGACAACGCCTCCCGCTCGTACAACCGCTGGACCGAGCCGCGCCCCCGCGACTGCCGCGCCGCCGAGTCCGAGCACCTGGCCGACTACGCGACGCAGTACGCGCACGCGCTCGTGGTCGGCTTCAACTACCACCGCCCCGTGCACGGCCGCGGCGCCGGAATCTTCCTGCACGTCAACGGACGCGGGGCCACGGCCGGCTGCGTGTCCGTACCGAAGGACGCGATGCGCCGGATCCTGACGTGGGTGCGCCCCGACCGGTCCCCGCACCTCGCGATCGGGACGGCGGGCGGCGCCACGGCGCTGTCCCGTGTAAGGACCACATAACGAGACGGGGTTGCGCGCGTTCGGCGCGGGGGCGTTGCATCGCCCGGTGCGAAGCGAATCCGAACAGACGTCCCCCGCCTCCCCCGAAGCGGACACCGCGGCCGAGACCACGGCCGGGACCGCAGGCGAGGCAGCCGCGGAAAACGGGGCCACCGACCGCGCCGCCCGACTCGCGGTCACCGTCTTCCCCGTACTGGTCCTCGTCGCGGGCGCCTGGGGGCTCACCTCCCCCGGCACCTTCGCGGGTTGGGGCACGAACGTGCCCTATCTGCTGGGCGTCGTGATGTTCTGCATGGGCCTCACCATGACGCTCACGGACTTCAAGGGTGTCGCGCAGCGGCCCTGGGCCGTGGGGCTCGGCCTCGTCGCGCACTACGTGATCATGCCGGGGCTCGGCTGGGCCATCGCCCACGCGCTGGGCCTGTCCCCGCAGTTGGCGGCCGGTGTCATCCTCGTCGGCTGCGCGCCCAGCGGCACCGCGTCCAACGTCGTGACCTATCTGGCGCGCGGCGACGTCGCCCTGTCGGTGTCCGTGGCGACCGTCTCCACGGTGCTCGCCCCGCTCATCACGCCGCCCCTGACGCTGCTGCTCGCGGGCGCGTACCTGCCGGTGGACGCCGGGTCGATGATGACGGACATCCTCAAGACCGTGCTGCTGCCGGTGATCGCGGGCCTGGTCGTGCGTCTCGTGCTCGGCCGGTACGTGGACCGGCTCCTCAAGGTGCTGCCCTGGCTGTCCGCGCTGACCATCGCCGTGATCGTGGCCGTGGTGGTGGCGGGCAGCGCCGACGCCATCAAGTCGGCCGCCGCCCTCGTCGTGGTCGCGGTGGTGCTGCACAACGGTCTCGGGCTCGCGCTCGGCTACAGCGCCGGAAAGCTCGGCCGGCTCGGCAAGCCCGCGTCGCGCGCCATGGCCTTCGAGGTCGGCATGCAGAACTCGGGCCTCGCGGCGTCCCTGGCCACGGCCCACTTCAGCCCGCTGGCCGCGCTGCCCGCCGCCGTCTTCTCCGTCTGGCACAACGTGTCGGGCGCGCTGGTCGCGGCGTGGATGTCGTACCGGGCGCGGCGCGCGGAGGCCTCGGCCGCGGAGGCCACCAGCTCGTAGACGCGTATGCGAAGGGGGCGGGTACCGGCCGGTACCCGCCCCCTTCGCATACGGGCAGCGCTCAGTGCTCGTTCTGCGCCAGGCGGAGCATGTGGTCGGCCAGGGACTGGCCGCCCGCCGGGTCCCGGCTGATCAGCATCACCGTGTCGTCGCCCGCGATCGTGCCGAGGATCACGTGCAGTTCGGCCTGGTCGATCGCGGAGGCGAGGAACTGGGCCGCGCCCGGCGGCGTGCGCAGCACCACCAGATTCGCCGAGGCCTCCGCCGAGATGAGCAGCTCGCCGGCCAAGCGGCGCATCCGCTCCTCCTTGGCCGATTCGCCGAGCGGGGCCTGGGGGGTGCGGAAGCCGCCCTCGCTGGGCACGGCGTAGATCAGCTCACCACCGGTGTTGCGGATCTTGACCGCGCCCAGCTCGTCCAGGTCGCGGGAGAGCGTCGCCTGCGTGACCGTGAGGCCGTCGTCGGACAGCAGCTTGGCCAACTGGCTCTGGGAACGCACCGGTTGACGGTTGAGGATGTCCACTATGCGGCGGTGTCGCGCGGCGCGGGTCTGCGGCACCGCTGCCGCCGCCGCGTGCGCGAGGTTGGTGGCCGCGGCTACGTCTCTCTCCGCTTTGCTGCTCATCGTCGTCCCATTCCTCAGGCTCGTCCTTCGTCCTCGGCGGCCGTGTCCAGTACGGCGGGCAGCGCCGCGAGGAACGCGTCCGCCTCGGCGTCGCTCAGGTTCAGCGGCGGCATGAGCCGGACGACGTCGGGTGCGGGCGCGTTCACCAGGAAGCCCGCGTCCTGGGCCGCCTGCTGCACCTGCGGTGCGCGCGGCCCGGTGAGCACGATACCCAGCAGCAGGCCCGCGCCCCTGACATGGCCGACCAGCGGGTGGCCGAGGGCCTCGACGCCGGCCTTGATGCGCTCGCCGACGGCCTTGGTGTTCTCCAGGAGGCCGTCGCCCGCGATGGTGTCGAGGACGGCGAGGCCCGCCGCGCACGCGATCGGATTGCCGCCGAACGTCGTGCCGTGCTGTCCGGGCTTGAGGAGCTTCGCGGTCTCGCCGAAGGCGATGGTGGCGCCGAGCGGGAGGCCGCCACCGAGGCCCTTGGCGAGCGTCACGACGTCGGGGTCGATGCCCTCCTCCGCCTGGTACGCGAACCAGTGCCCGGTCCGGCCGACGCCCGTCTGCACCTCGTCGAGCACGAGCAGGGTGCCGGTGGCGCGGGTGATCTCGCGGGCCGCCTTCAGGTAGCCGGCCGGGGGCACCACCACGCCGTTCTCACCCTGGATCGGCTCGATGATGACGAAGGCCGTCTCCTCGGTGACCGCGGCCCTGAGCGCGTCCACGTCCCCGTACGGCACGTGCGTGACGTCGCCGGGCATCGGCGTGAAGCCGTCCTGCTTGCCGGGCTGGCCGGTGAGCGCGAGGGAGCCCATCGTGCGGCCGTGGAAGCCGCCGGTCGTGGCGACCATGTGCGTCCGGCCCGTGAGCCGGCCGATCTTGAACGCGCCCTCGTTGGCCTCGGCGCCCGAGTTGCAGAAGAAGACCGCGCCGTCCCGGCCGAAGAGCTGGAGCAGCCGCTCGGCGAGCGCGACCGGCGGTTCGGCCACGAAGAGGTTCGAGACGTGACCGAGGGAGGCGATCTGCGTGGAGACGGCGTCGACGATCGCCGGGTGGGCGTGGCCGAGCGCATTGACCGCGATGCCGCCGACGAAGTCCAGGTACTCCTTGCCGTCGGCGTCCCACAGCTTGGCGCCCGCGCCCTTGACCAGCGGCAGCCGCGGGGTGCCGTAGTTGTTCATCAGGGCGCCCTGCCAGCGCTCCGTCAACTCCTGGTTGGTGGTCACGAGTTGTCCTCCCCCTCGGTATCGCCCTCTGTGTCGCCCTCTTGGTCGGCGATGACCATCGTGCCGATGCCTTCGTCGGTGAAGATCTCCAGCAGGATCGAGTGCTGGACCCGCCCGTCGATGACGCGGGCCGTGTGCACGCCGTTGCGCACGGCATGCAGGCAGCCCTCCATCTTCGGGACCATGCCGCTCGCCAGCTCCGGGAGCAGCTTCTCGAGTTCGGTGGCGGTGAGCCGACTGATGACCTCGTCGGAGTTCGGCCAGTCCTCGTAGAGGCCCTCGACGTCGGTCAGCACCATCAGCGTCTCGGCGTCCAGCGCAGCAGCGAGTGCCGCAGCCGCCGTATCAGCATTGACGTTGTAGACATGCGAGTCGTCCTGGGAACGGGCGATCGAGGAGACGACCGGGATCCGGCCGTCGGCGAGCAGGGCCTCGATGGCGCCGGTGTCGATCTCGGTGATCTCCCCGACGCGGCCGATGTCGACCAGCTCGCCCTCGATGCGGGGCTGGTGCTTGGTGGCGGTGATGGTGTGCGCGTCCTCGCCGGTGATGCCGACGGCGAGCGGCCCGTGCTGGTTGAGCAGGCCGACCAGCTCGCGCTGCACCTGTCCGGCGAGCACCATCCGTACGACGTCCATGGCGTCCTCGGTGGTGACCCGAAGGCCCGCCTTGAACTCGCTGACGATGCCGTGCCGGTCGAGCGCCCTGCTGATCTGCGGGCCGCCGCCGTGCACCACGACGGGCTTGAGCCCCGCGTGGTGCAGGAAGACGACGTCCTGTGCGAAGGCGGCCTTCAGGTCCTCGTCGATCATGGCGTTGCCGCCGAACTTGATGACGACCGTCTTGCCGTTGTGCCGGGTCAGCCAGGGCAGCGCCTCGATGAGCGTCTGGGCCTTGGGCAGCGCGGTGTGCTTGCGCGCACCGGTCGCCTTGGTCTCCTTCGGCTCGCCGGGCTCGCCGGCCGCTGTGGTCTCGCTCATGAGGAGTACGCGCTGTTCTCGTGGACGTAGTCGGCGGTCAGGTCGTTGGTCCAGATCGTCGCGGTCTCGGTGCCCGCGGCGAGGTCGGCGGTGACGACGACCTCCCGGTAGCGCATGTCGACCTTGTCGCGGTCCTCGCCGACCCCGCCGTTCTTGCAGACCCATACGCCGTTGATCGCGACGTTCAGCTCGTCCGGCTCGAAGGTGGCCTTCGTGGTGCCGATGGCGGACAGGACCCGGCCCCAGTTGGGGTCCTCGCCGTGGATGGCGCACTTGAGGAGGTTGTTCCGGGCGATGGAGCGGCCGACCTCGACGGCCTCGTCCTCGCTCGCGGCGTTGACCACCTCGACCTTGATGTCCTTGCTGGCGCCCTCGGCGTCGCCGATGAGCTGCCGGCCGAGGTCGTCGCAGACGAGGCGCACGGCGTTGGCGAACTCCTCGTACTGAGGGGTGACTTCGGCGGCGCCGGAGGCGAGCAGCAGCACCGTGTCGTTCGTGGACATGCAGCCGTCGGAGTCGACCCGGTCGAAGGTGACGCGGGTGGCGTCGCGCAGCGCCTTGTCGAGGGTCTCGCTGTCGAGGTCGGCGTCCGTGGTGAGGACGACCAGCATCGTGGCGAGGCCGGGAGCCAGCATGCCGGCGCCCTTGGCCATGCCGCCGACGGTCCAGCCCTCGCCCTGGTGCACCGCCGTCTTGTGCACGCTGTCGGTGGTCTTGATGGCGATGGCGGCCTTCTCGCCGCCGTGCTCGGAGAGCTGGGACGCGGCCTTGTCCACGCCCGGCAGCACCTTGTCCATGGGCAGCAGCTCGCCGATGAGGCCGGTCGACGCGACGGCCACTTCCCCGGCGTTCAGCTCCAGCACCTCGGCAACCTTCTCGGCCGTCGCGTGCGTGTCCTGGAAGCCCTTGGGGCCCGTGCAGGCGTTGGCGCCACCGGAGTTGAGGACGACGGCGGAGACGAGGCCGCCCTTGAGGACCTGCTCGGACCACAGGACCGGGGCCGCCTTGACGCGGTTGGAGGTGAACACGCCCGCGGCCGCCAGGCGGGGGCCGCGGTTGACCACGAGGGCCAGGTCCGGGTTCCCGCTGTCCTTGATTCCGGCGGCGATGCCCGCGGCCTGGAATCCCTTGGCTGCCGTCACACTCACGGCGCGACTCCGATCGTCGAGAGCCCCGTGGTCTCGTCGAGACCGAGGGCGATGTTCATGGATTGAATGGCACCGCCGGCGGTGCCCTTGGTCAGGTTGTCGATGGCGCTGATCACGATGACGCGGCCGGCGGCTTCGTCGTACGCGACCTGGATCTGCGCGGCGTTCGACCCGTACACCGCGGCCGTCTGCGGCCACTGGCCCTCGGGCAGCAGGTGGACGAACGGCTCGTCGCCGTACGCCTTCTCGTACGCGGCCCGCACCTGGTCGGCGGTGACGCCCGGCTTCGCCTTCGCGCTGCACGTGGCGAGGATGCCGCGGGGCATCGGCGCGAGCGTCGGCGTGAAGGAGACGGAGACCCGCTCCCCCGCCGCCGCGCTGAAGTTCTGGATCATCTCGGGGGTGTGCCGGTGCCCGCCGCCCACGCCGTACGGCGACATGTTCCCCATGACCTCGCTGCCGAGCAGGTGCGGCTTGGCCGCCTTGCCCGCGCCGGAGGTGCCGGAGGAGGCGACAATCACTGCCTCGCTCTCCACGAGCCCCGCGGCGTACGCGGGGACGAGGGCGAGCGAGACGGCCGTCGGGTAGCAACCGGGCACCGCGATGCGCTTGGACCCCTCCAACGCGGCGCGGCCACCCGGCAGTTCGGGCAGGCCGTACGGCCAGGTGCCGGCGTGCGGGGAGCCGTAGAACGACTCCCAGTCGCCCGCGTCCTTGAGCCGGAAGTCGGCCCCCATGTCGACCACGAGGACGTCCGGGCCGAGCTGCTCGGCGACGGCGGCGGACTGCCCGTGCGGCAGCGCCAGGAAGACGACGTCGTGCCCGGCGAGCACCTCCGTCGCGGTCTCCTGGAGGACTCGGTCGGCGAGCGGGAAGAGGTGGGGCTGGAGGGAGCCCAGGCGCTGCCCCGCGTTCGAGTTGCCCGTCAGGGCGCCGATCTCCACCTCGGGGTGCGAGAGCAGCAGGCGCAGCACTTCGCCGCCCGCGTATCCACTCGCTCCCGCCACTGCTGCGCGTACCGCCATGGAACCCTCCTCTTGGATGGCATGACTATACGTCGCTGTGCACGTTTATGCAACGAGTGGCCTGATCGATGCGGGAGGACCGCGGGAGGCGGCGGCACGGGCCGTACGCGGTCAGCCGCGCTCCAGGCGTACGACGACGGGCGCGCCGAACGGGTCGCCGCTCTGCATGACCTCCACCTTTCCGGCGCCGATCCACGCGTCGGCGCCGGGCACCCGGTGGATCTCCTTCAACCACAGCTGCTGGTTCGAGGACTCGCGGGCGCCGGTCGACAGGGGAAGACGCTGGCGTTTGATCTTCACGCAGCGGTTGTCGTCGGTCAGGTACCAGTTGCCGTCGAGGAAGAGGCCGCCCTTGTCCTGGCCGACCGGGATCCGCAGCTCGCACTGGCCGGGGGCCGGGTCCTGGGCGGCCCAGTCCGCGCCGTCGCGGCGCAGCCGGATGTACTGGTCCTGCGGCTCCGGCTCGCCCTCGCCGTGGTTGAAGGAGTTGATGCCGTAGGCCCGCACCTCTCCGCCTTCGAGGGCGACGACCCGGTTCAGGCCCGCGCCGGGCTCGGGCGGGACCGGCTCCTCGAAACGCGCCTCAGGCGTGTCCACCGGCTTCCAGGACGTGCCGTCCCAGTGCGCGGAGGCAGGCTGGGCGTACGCCTCGCCGTGCACCGTCTCCGTACCGGGCCCGGTGGAGCGGCTGCCGACCGCCCACACGTCGTCGGGTCCTGCGACGGCCAGGTCGGCCACCCGGTACGGGAGCCGGGTCGTGGTCCACCGGGTGCCGTCCCAGTGGGCCGCGGTCTGCTCGCCGGTGAGCGTCCAGATGTCGTCGCGGGACGCGGCGTCGAGATGGGCGGCCGCTCCTGGCGGCGGGTTCGGCACCGGGGACCAGCGGGTGCCGTCCCACTGGACCCACTTGGGCGCCTCCGCGTCCTCCTGCGCGACGCCTTCCTGGCGCGGCACCGACCGCATCCACAGGGTCTTGTCGCCGGCCTCTTCCAGCGTCGGCGGGTAGCCCTCACCGGCGCCGAGCGCGTCGGGCAGCAGCTCGCGACGCCATCGGTCGCCGTCGTAGTGCAGGAGCAGGGGTGAGTAGCCGCCGTCGTTCTCGGCGCCGGTGGCCCAGATGTCGTCCTCGGCGAGGACCGCGACGTCGGTCAGCTCCCCGTTGAAGTCGGCGATGTGCGCGAACTTCCAGGAGAGTGCGGCCTTGTCGGCCTGGTGGTCGTTGTGAGCCTTGGACGGGGACGGCGCCTTCGCCTCCGTGTGCCCGCCGCCGGACGTCCCGCATCCCGCGGCGGCGAGCAGGGAGGCCCCGAGGGCGGCGCACACCGCCACGCCTCTGCGCCGGATCCGCGCTGCGCCCATGACCACTCCCCCTTGTCGCCCCGCCGGCGTGTCCGGCGCGATGGCAGCGTACCCGGGGGCGCATCGCTTGCCTTGGAGTGCGCTCGAAGCCATACGGTCGAGCGCGTACGACACCGGCACCACACCTGGAGGCAGCACCCATGTCGAACCTTCCCACTCGCCGTCTGGGCACGCTCTCCGTCTCCGCGCAGGGCCTCGGCTGCATGGGCATGAGCCACGGCTTCGGCCCGTCCGACGACGAGCAGTCGATCGGCACGATCCACCGCGCCCTCGACCTCGGTGTCACCCTGCTCGACACGTCGGACTTCTACGGGACCGGGCACAACGAGGAGCTGATCGGCCGCGCCCTCGCCGCGCCGGGCCGCCGCGAACAGGCCGTCGTCGCCACGAAGTTCGGCTTCGCCAACAAGCTCGGCGAGCCCACCGAGATCCGCGGCGACGCCGCCTACGTGCGCCAGGCCTGCGAGGCCTCGCTGCGCCGGCTCGGGGTCGACCACATCGACCTGTACTACCTGCACCGCGTCGACCGGAGCGTGCCCATCGAGGAGACCGTGGGCGCCATGGCGGAGCTGGTGAAGGAGGGCAAGGTCCGCCACCTCGGTCTCTCCGAGGCGGGCCCCGACACCCTGCGCAAGGCGTACGCGACGCATCCCATCGCGGCACTGCAGAGCGAGTTCTCGCTGTGGACACGCGACCTGGAGGCGGAGATCCTGCCGGTGTGCCGGGAACTGGGCATCGGGCTCGTGCCGTTCTCCCCGCTGGGCCGCGGCTTCCTGACCGGCGCCTACAAGTCGACGGAGCAGTTCCAGGAAGGCGACCTGCGCCGCCACCAGCCGCGCTTCACGGACGGCAACCTGGAGCGCAATCTCGCGATCGTCGCCCGCCTGGAGGAGCTCGCGGCCCAGAAGGGCGTCACGGCGGGCCAGTTGGCCCTCGCCTGGGTGCAGCACCAGGGCGACGACGTGGTGCCGATCCCCGGCACGCGCCGCCAGAAGTACCTGGAGGAGAACGCGGCGGCCGCGACGCTGGACCTCACCGCGGACGACCTGGCCGCGATCGACGCGGCGGCCCCGGCGGCCGAGGTGGCCGGCAACCGCTACGACGCGAACAGCATGAAGTTCGTGAACGGCTGAGTGGAAGCGCCCCTGCGAGTGCGGTGACATGGGCCGTACGACAAGTGTGACGCGCGCGGCGACGGGGGTCCCGGCCGCTCCCCTCCGTGCCGCCGGGCACCGCGCGCGTCAACTCACCTCAGGATCCGAGGGGTTCAGTCGTTCTTGATCCTCAGGAACGTCACCGAGTTCCCGTGAACCTGTCGGACACCCTGTCGAAGGTCGATGTCACCGGCTTCACGGGACGGTCGGTCGCCGTGTTCTCGGCGTCGGGTGCCGCGCTGAGCGTCGTCACCCGACGCCGAGTGCGCGACGTTCGCGCCGCCGAGGTCGAGCTTCGTACGGGCCGCGGTGTCCTGGGCGTTGACGACCTTGACGATCAGGTCGCCGGTCTTCTTGTCCTTGGTCACGACCTGGCGGAACGGCTCGGCCGGCTTGTCGTCCTTGAAGGAGCCCCACTCCTGGCCGTCCAGGTAGAGGGTGACCTGGCGGCCGCGCACCTTGATGTCGATGTCGTAGGCGCGGCCGGTCTCGATCGAGCCGGACTTGGAGACGACCCTGTTCTGGCCGCAGCCGGTGACGAGGGCCGGGACGACGGGCAGTGGCATCGCGCCGATGTCCTCGGCGAACTGGAAGTACTCGCAGTACCCGAGTCCGTAACTCTGGTTGTAGCCCCAGAAGTTGGCATTGGTGGCGCGCTGCTCGACCGGGCCGACCGTGTCCTTCCACTGGTACGAACGCTTGCGCTCGTAGCCGGAGGCCTCGTCGTAGCCCTTCATGGAGCCGGTGTTGACGAGACAGCCGCCGGGGAAGCGCACGAAGCCGGGCTTCAGGTCGGCGATCTTCTGGGCGAGGTCCTTGCGCAGGCCGTTCTTGCGGCCCTTGTACGTTGTCGCGCGGGAAGAGCGACACCATGTCGAGCGCGGCGTCCTCCGTGGTGGCGACGGTGAGGCGGCCCGTCGTGGTGTCCTGCCTCGGCGTGAACGTCGCCCTGTACTGGGCCCAGCCGCCACGCGTCCGGATCTTGCGGGGCGTGGCGAGGGCGCCGTCGGCGTCGCCGAGGGTCACGGTGAGCCCTGAGTCGCCGCGGGCCCAGACCGAGAAGTCGTACGCCTCGCCCTTCTTGAGGGTGCAGCCGGTGCCGTAACCGGAGTTGGTGGCGCTCGCGCCGGAGGCCAGCGAGAGGTAGTTGCGGTTGCGGTCGCCCAGCCGTCCACCGTCGTCGACGACCTTCGCCGTGCCGCTCGTCTTCCAGGCGGTGAGCGGGGTGTAGCCGCTGTTGTCGGCGGTGGATTACTCGAAGGACCGGTTCTGTACGAGTTAGGCGTAGAGCCCGCCGTCGGCGGCGCGGTTGATGTCCTCGAAGAAGACGCCGTACATCGTGTCGTCGATGGCCGGGCCCGAGCGGGTCGGGTCGACGATGACGGAGTAGTCGGTGACGTCGGCCTCCGCGGCCGAGCTCGGCAGTACAGCGGTGCCGACCAGCAGGGAGCCCACCGCGGCCCCGAGCCCGAATCTCCAGCGCCGGTGTCGTCCATGCGTCATACGCACACTCCCCAGTGTTCGATATCCCGTACGACGTCCTAAACTGCGAACGGCAAGATAGAAAGCGTCGGTACGCGCGTCAACGGTTCGCGCAGAGGTGAGCGGGAGTGATGTCCGTGGCGGACGAAGTCTGGCCGGTTTCCGACGTGTTGGCCTTTCTCGCGGGGCGCTGGCGGGTCGAGCGGACGGTGCGGGACCTCGCGGCGGACGCGACGGGGACGTTCACCGGGACGACCGGCTTCACGGCAGAGGCGGAAGGGCTGCTGCACTTCGAGTCGGGGACGTTCGAGTGGCACGGGGTCGCCCGGCCCGCCGAGCGCACGCTCCACTACCTGCCGGGCGCGGAACCCGGTACCGCCGTCGTGCGCTTCTCCGACGGGCGCTTCTTCCATGACCTGGATCTACGGTCGGGCCGGCACGTCGCCGACCACCCCTGCTCGGCCGATCTCTACCGGGGCGAGTTCAGCGTGTACGACGCGGGCCGGTGGCGGACCGTGTGGCGTGTGCGGGGGCCTGCCAAGGACCTGCTGCTGACGACGGACTACCGCCGAGCCGAGCCCTGTGCCGGGTGACGACCGGCGGTTCCGGTGAGCCGGGGGTGCGGTCGCGGGGCTCCGCCCCGGACCCCGCTGCTCAATCGCCGCAGGGGCTTGATGCGCCGGAACCGCTCCCCAGTCACCCGAAGGCTCAGGTGAAGTACAGCGCCATCCACCGCTCCGGGTGCTCCAGGCGCTCGAAGCCCACCTCCTCGTACACGCCGTGCGCGTCCTCCGTCGCCAGGAGGACGCGGCGGATGCCCAGCGGCTGGAGGTGGTCGCGGATCGACCTCACCATCGCCTTGCCGATGCCCTTGCCGCGCACCGAGCGGTCCACGTACACGTCGCAGAGCCAGGCGAACGTCGCCTCGTCCGTGACCACCCGCGCGTAGCCGACCTGTTCGCCCGAAGCGGCGTCGTACACGCCGAAGTTGAGGGAACCGGTGATGGCCTTGTCCTGCTTGTCGCGCGGGCGGCCGAGCGCCCAGTACGCGTCCTCGGACAGCCACGCGTGGACGCGGTCCACGTCGATACGGGCGGGGTCGGTCGATATCGCGTAGCCGTCGGGCAGTGAGCTGGTCATGCGGGGATCCTCACAGGTCGGACGCGGGCGCGTCGAGCGGATTCGGGGCCAGTACCTCCGCGCAGGCCGCCTTCAGACGGCGCACGCCCTCGGTGATCTCGGCGGTCGTCGCGACGCCCACGAAGCTCAGCCGGATGTGCGGCGCCGGGGGTTCGGCCGAGAAATACGGGCGGCCGGGGGCGACGGCGACGCCCGCGCGCAGGCCGCCCGCGACCAGCGCCGCCTCGTCGCTGCCCTCCGGCAGGCGCAGCCACAGGTGGTAGCCACCGGCCGGGATGTGGGTGAGGTCGAGCCCGGGGAGGTGCGTGGTGACCGCGGCCGCCAGGATGTCGCGGCGCGACCTCAACTCCCCCGCCAGCGTGCGCAGATGGCGCGGCCAGGCCGGGGACCCGACGAGTTCGAGCGTGGCCTCCTGGAGGGGCCGCGGGACGAAGAGGTGGTCGACGACCTGGATCGCGCGCAGCCGTTCCAGGACGGGGCCGCGGGCCGCGAGGCAGCCGATGCGCAGGCTCGGCGACGTCGCCTTGGTGAGCGAGCAGACGTGGACGACCACGCCGTCGGGATCGTCGGACGCGAGCGGCCTCGGCAGCGGTCCCGCGTCCTCGTGGACGAGGCGGCGCACGAAGTCGTCCTCGACGATGAAGGCCCCGGCCTCGCGCGCGATGCGCAGCACTTCGGGGCGGCGCTCGGGCAAGAGCATCGCGCCGGTCGGGTTCTGGAACAGCGGCTGGCACACGAAGAGCTTGGCGCCGGTCGCCCTGAACGCCTGCGCGAGGAGTTCGGGGCGCACGCCGTCCCGGTCCACCGGCACCGGCACGGGCCGAAGCCCCGCCGCCCGCGCGATCGCCAGCATGCCGGGGTACGTGGGCGATTCGACGAGGACGGGGGCGCCGGGCGGCGCGAGCGCGCGCAGCGCCGTGGTCAGCGCCGACTGCCCGCCGAACGTGATCAGCACGTCGGACGCGGAGACCGCCCCGCCGATGCCGCGCGCGAACCACTCGCGCAGTTCGGGGAGGCCGTCGACGGGCGGCTTGGCCCAGGCGCCGGGTCGCCGTCCGGCGCGTGCGAGGGCGGCGGACATGGCGGCGCCCGGTTGAAGGACCGGATGCAGATAGCCGGTGTTGAGCTCGATGACGCCGGGTGGCGGCGGCGAGAGGGTCACCAGGACGCCCGCCGCGTCGACGGCGCGCGGCACGACCTCCGTCGCGGCGTCGGCGCTCAGCGCGAGCTCCTGCCAGGAGGTGTCGCCGACGGGCCCGGCCGAGGCCCGCGCCTCGGCCCGGTAGGCGCCTGCCCCGGGGCGGGTGACGACCAGGCCCTCGGCGGCGAGCTGGGCGAGCGCGCGGGAGACCGTCACCGGGCTCACCTTGAAGCGGTCGACCAGGGAGCGGCTCGACGGCAGCTTTTCGCCCGGAGAGTAGCGGTTCAGCTCGGATCGGAGCTGTTTCGCCAGTTCGGACACGCTGCTACTCTGTTGCATGAGAGCACAGAATAGCGCTATCGATCCGGACCGGGTAGCAGTTCGGGCAGTGGTCGCCGAGCGACCGGGCCGCGCGGCCTGCCCGCCCACCCCTCCGGAGCGGCCGGGCAGGCTCACCGGAACCCTGCTCGCCGCCGTCGGCGTCACGTCCTTCTCGCTCACCTTCCCCGCCACGGCCTGGGGCCTGGAGGGCTTCGGCCCCTACTCCCTGATCAGCGTGCGTTGCGCCCTGGCCGCGCTCGTCGCGGGCGCCTGCCTGCTGGCCCTGCGCGTCCGCCCGCCCGAGCGGCGACACTGGGCGGGCCTCGCCGTCGTCGCCGCCGGAGTGGTGGTCGGCTTCCCGCTGCTCACCACGCTCGCCCTGGAGACGGCGACGACCGCGCACTCCGCGGTGGTGGTCGGCCTGCTGCCGCTGACCACGGCCGTCTTCTCGTCGATACGCACGGGTTCACGCCCCTCGCGCACGTTCTGGATCGCCGCGTGCGTGGGCGCGGCCGCGGTCATCGCATTCACGGTGCAGCAGAGCGGCGGCGCCCTCACTCGGGCCGACCTGTTCCTGTTCGCGGCGCTGCTGATCTGCGCGGCGGCCTACACCGAGGGCGGCCGGCTCGCGTCCGTGATGCCGGGCTGGCAGGTCATCGCGTGGGCGCTCGTGCTGTGCCTGCCGCTCGCCGTGGCGGGCGCCGCGATCTCCCTGCCGTACGAGCCCGTGCACCTGACCGGGCACGCCGTGGCCGGCCTGCTGTGGGTGGCGGTCGGCTCGCAGTTCCTCGGCCTGGTCGTCTGGTACAAGGGCATGGCGCTGATCGGCATCCCGAAGGCGAGCCAACTCCAGCTCGCCCAGCCGCTGTTGACCCTCGTGTGGTCGGTCGCCCTGCTCGGCGAGACGCTGCCGGTCGCGGCGCCGCTCACCGCGGTGGCGGTCCTGCTGTGCATCGCGGTCACCCAACGCGCGCGCGGCTGAACCCCCGGCCGGGTCCCAACCCCCTTGCTCCGCCGTACACTTGCCGCACACGCACGGTACGTACAGCCGTCGAGGAGGTCACTCCTGATGCGCGCAACCGTAGGCGACCAGCTCCTGGTGCACGGCCGGATCGTCGGCCGGCACGACCGGGTGGCACAGATCATCGAAGTGCTCGGCGCGGACGGCGATCCGCCGTTCCGGGTGCGGTTCGACGACGGCCACGAGGCGATCATGTCGCCGGGCCCGGACGCGGTGGTCCGACACCCGGCCACCAAGCAGGCCTGACCCGACCCTAGGGCCTGATCCAAACGACAGGACCTAGGGCTTGTCGTTTGGATCAGGCCGGATCAGGGAGCGGGGCCTGGTGCGTGCGATCGCAAGGCGGAGGAGGGAGGCGACGCGGAGCGTCGTCGACCGACGACAACGCCGCGAGCGTGCGTGCCAGGCCCCGCGAGCCCGGCCTGATCCAAACGACAAGCCCTAGTTGTAGTGGTCCGCCACGACGCGGGCCATCGCCCCGTTCCTGTCCTGCCCGACCTCCTTGGCCGAGAAGTAGACGTGCCCGCGCACCTCGGGGAAGCGGTTCGCGAACGTGAGGTGTCGGGACAGCTCGGCGGGGTCCTGCCAGGCGGCGGGCTGCGCCGGATCGCCCGCCTTGTAGAGCGCCTCGCCGATGTAGAGACGCACGCCCGTGCCCCGTACGACCTTGGCCCACCACGGCACGAGCTTCGCGTAGTCGGCGGCGGCGAAGCCGATGTTCCAGTACACCTGCGGGCAGATGTAGTCGATCCACCCCCGGCGCACCCATTTACGGGTGTCCGCGTGCAGGTCGTCGTACGTCTGCACGCCCGCCGTGGTGTCGGAGCCCCGCGGGTCGGTCGCCTTGTTGCGCCACACCCCGAAGGGGCTGATGCCGAACCGGGTCCGGGGTCTGGTCTTCTTGATCCGCGCCGCCATCTCCCGGATCAGCCGGTCGATGTTGTCGCGCCGCCAGGCGGCCCGGTCCGGGAAGCCGCCGCCGTACGCGACGTAGGCCTCGTCGTCGTCGAAGGTCTGGCCCGCGACGGGATACGGGTAGAAGTAGTCGTCGAAGTGCACGGCGTCCACGGGGTACTTCTCGACCGCGTCCAGCATCGCGTCCACGACGAAGCGGCGGACCTCCGGGAGGCCGGGGTTGTAGTAGAGCTTGCCGCCGTAGGTGACGACCCACTCGGGGTGCAGCCGCGCCGGATGCGTGGGGATCAGCCTGCTCGGGTCCGTGTGATTGGCGATCCGGTAGGGATTGCACCAGGCGTGCAGCTCCAGGCCGCGCGCGTGCGCCTCGGCGACCGCCGTGCCCAGCGGGTCCCAGCCGGGGTCCTGCCCCTGCGTTCCGGTGAGGACGGCGGACCACGGTTCGTGCTCGGAGGGCCACAGGGCGTCGGCGGTCGGCCGGATCTGGAAGATCACCGTGTTGAGCCGGCGGCGCACGGCCGTGTCCAGGTGCGCGATCAGCTCGGCGCGCTGCTCGGCGGCGCTCAGCCCCGCCCGCGAGGGCCAGTCCCGGTTCGCGACCGTGGCCAGCCACATGCCCCGCAGCTCGCGGCGCACCGGCACCGACGCGACGGCGTCCGCCGCCGCCAGGCCGGTCAGCGCGAGGGCCGCCCCGAGCGTGAAACCGCGCCGCGACATACGTGAGATACGTCCCATAGGTTCCCCCCAACCTCCTGTGACACCGTGGAGCCCGCATGAACAGGCGTTAACCCGGGCTCCACCCCACTCATGTCTACGGGGTAACGTGCGGATCCGGAAGCCCCCGGAAGGACACTGTGCCCTTGGCACCGATGGTCCCCGGAAGAAGAGCGAAAGGCACGAGGTGACGGACCCCTTGAGTGACATCCAACGCGTCGGCGTGGTGGGCTGCGGCCAGATGGGCGCCGGTATCGCGGAGGTCTGCGCCCGTGCGGGACTCGACGTGAAGGTGGCCGAGACCACCGGCGAGGCCCTGGAGTACGGGCGCACGCGGCTGCTCAGCTCCCTGTCGAAGGCGGCCTCGCGCGGCAAGATCACCGAGGAGGAGCTGGCCGAGACGCAGGAGCGCCTCACCTTCACCACGGACCTCGGCGAGTTCTCCGACCGCGACCTCGTCATCGAGGCGGTCGTCGAGAACGAGCAGGTGAAGACGGAGATCTTCCAGGTCCTCGACCAGGTCGTGACCCGCTCCGACGCGATCCTCGCGTCGAACACCTCCTCCATCCCGCTGGTGAAGCTGGCCGTGGCGACCTCTCGTCCCGACCACGTGGTGGGCATCCACTTCTTCAACCCGGCGCCGGTGCAGAAGCTCGTCGAGCTGATTCCGGCGCTCACCACCTCCGAGGGCACGATCAGTCGCGCCCAGGTCATGGTGGAGAAGATCCTCGGCAAGCACGCGATCCGCGCCCAGGACCGCTCGGGCTTCGTGGTGAACGCGCTGCTCGTGCCGTACCTGCTCTCCTCCATCCGGATGTTCGAGTCGGGCATCGCGAGCCGCGAGGACATCGACAACGGTATGGAGCTGGGCTGCGCCCACCCGATGGGCCCGCTGAAGCTCTCCGACCTGATCGGCCTCGACACCATCGTCTCCATCGCGGACTCGATGTACGACGAGTACAAGGAGCCGCTGTACGCCGCTCCCCCGCTGCTGCAGCGGATGGTCGACGCGGGCCGGCTCGGCCGCAAGAGCGGTTCGGGCTTCTACACCTACGCCTGACCACGCTGCGTAGTTCGCGAGTGGGCCCGGTGTTCTTCGGAGCACCGGGCCCACTGCGTTCGCACGGGGAGTGCGGCGGTGACCCGCATATGCCGTTCGCACACGCTCCCGCCGCGCCCACCAGGCGAGTTGACTTCCGGTGCGTGCATCAGTGACGACACGACTGATGTCACGATCGAGAAAGGAGCCAACTCGTGACGACCGACCCGGACAATCCCGTGGTCCCTGAAGAACTCGCAGAGTTACGACGGGTCTTCGAGGTCCAACTGGCCCGCATCGACGGTCAACTGGCCCTGCACACACACCGCGACGACCAGACCGCCAAGGATCAGGACGATCTCAGCACCCGGCTCAGCGCGCTCGAGAACACCCGCTGGCCGCTGCCCACGGTGGCCGCGCTGACCTCGGTCGGCGCACTGGCCATCACGGTGTGGCAGGCCCTCGGACACTAGCCCCCGAAGGGTGCTAGCCGAGGTTGAGATGGTGCAGGAGAAGTAGTGCGGCCGCCATGTTGGCGGCCGGGACCTCTCCGCGAGCGATCATGTCGGGGACGAGTTTGAGCGGGACCCATTCCCTGCGGTCCGACTCGAAGTCGTCCTGGGGGTGGCCGATGTAATTTCCCTCGTCGGTCCAGTAGATGTGGTGCCGGGCGTCGGTCAGGCCGTTGGACGGTTCGACGCTCATCAGGTGCCGCAGCGGTCCCGGCCGCCAGCCGGTCTCCTCCTCCAGTTCCCTTGCCGCCGCGTACGCGATGTCCTCCCCGTCCTCGACGACCCCCGCGGCGAGTTCCCAGCCCCAGCTGTCGGTGATGAAGCGGTGCCGCCACAGCAGGAGCACTTCGTGCGCCTCATTGACGATCGTGGCGACAGCCACGGGGCGCAGCCGTATCACGAAGTGATCGAGGTGCTGCCCGTCCGGCAGAGCGACGTCTGCCAGGTTGACGCTGAACCATCGGTTTGCATACACAGTTTGTTCGTTCTGTTTCGTCCACTGCACGGTTCTGCCACCTTCCGCCGAGTTGCTGGCAATATCGCAGCAGTGGCGTTCGCGGGCTCCCCGCGCAATGGCTCACAGTGGTACGCGCAGTGCTCCATCGATGAGTTCGGCGGCCTCGGCCGTACCTGCGCATCCGCTGCGCACCAGGTGCTCGCGGACGGCCCGGAGTCTGTCGCGCAGGCGTTGCGACTCCATGCCCCGGGCGGTCTCGGCCATTTCCACGGCCGTGGCCACGGCTTGTTCCGCGTTCCCCTGTCTGAGCTGGATCTGGCTCAGCACGGCGAGCCGGTGCACACGCCCCCGATCGTGCGCCGGGGTGTGCACCGCCTCCTGCGCGTGCTCCTTGGCGGCGGCGTAGTCCCCGAGGCTCAACAGGGCCTCCGCCACCTGTACGTTGACGAATCCCGGCTGCACGTATCCCGTCTCGTCCGGCTCGTGCCCGCGCCGGATGCGATCGGCGGCGGACTCGGCCCGCCGGATGCACTCCAGGGCACTCGTTCCGTCACCGAGGTGCGCGTACGCCTTCGCCTGCATCGCGTACAGGTCGGAGGCGAGCGCCGGCGAGATGTGCCGCCCGGCGGCCCGCAGCGCGGCCTCCGCGAAGGCGACGGCCTGCCGGTGGTCGCGCATGTGCAGCGACTGGTTGACCAGCAGCGCGATCACGTAGGCCCCAAGTCCCCTGTCCCCGCTGGCCTTCGCGAGCCGCAGCGCCTGGTGGAAATAGCGCTGCGCGAGCCCGTGCGCGTCGGAGTCGTACGCACAGATGCCCGCGATGGCCACCAACCCGCCGGTGGCGCGGTGCAGTTGACGACCGGTGTCGTCGGCGTAGCTGCCGCGCAGCAGCGGCGCCGCCTCGGTGTTGAGGAAGCCGACGATGCGGCTGCGCGTCGCGATGCCGCCCGCCTTGCGGTACATCTGCTCGTAGTGCGCGCGCGCCGAGCGCATCATCTCCAGGTCGGCGACGCTGACCGGATGGCGGCCGCCGCGCGAGACGTCGTTGTCCTCGGGCGGGTTCTCCCACTCCCACACCGGCATCACGGCGGGGGTGCCGGTGACGGCGGGCGCGTCCAGGATGTGCCGGCGCTGCTGCTGGTCGGAGCGCCACAGGGCGGTCGCCCGCTCCACGAAGCCGGAGAGCGTCGTGACGTGCGCGGCGGCCGGCTCGCAGGAGACGCCGAGGCCGATGTCGTCGAGGGTGACGTGCCGCTGCAGCCGCGCCGCCAGCACCTCGCAGATCAGGTCCGGCACCTGGCCGCGCGGTCGCTGGCCCTTCAACCAGCGGGCGACCGCGGTGTGTTCGTAGCGGAGGGCGAGGCCGCGGGCCTTGCCCTCCTGGTTCACATGGGCCGCGAGTCCCGCATGGGAGACCCCGGCCTCGTCGAGAATCGCGTCGAGCAGAGTGTTGGGCTGCATCGAGAGCCTCCATTGGCTCGGTGCCGCCAGCCTAGTCGAGCGGCGTTCACACGGGGTGTGATCGGAATGCCCAACTCCGTGGCGTGTGCGCTCTGTTGTGACTGTTTGGGGCCCGGTTGACTGAACTGCCTCGCAAGAGGCCGGCCGGGCCGTCGGCTCCCCCTCGTACAGCGCGGCGGCCCGAACCGCGTCGTCCGCCCGCTCGCCTGCCCGACACACTCCGCGACGGGTGGACGACGCGGTCCCCGGCCTCTGCGGTCGTGACCGGCCGGGATCTCAGAGCACTTTGTGGGCGGCGTGCACGACGGGACCGGAATGCTGGGCGGGCACCCTGCTCCGGTCGTTGCGCAGCACGAGCAGCGCGGCGTCGTCGCCGAGCCGGCCGCCGACATGGCACAGGAGCCGGCTGTAGACGGCGTGGATGACGGCCTGCGGGATGACGGGGCCGCGCCGCACCGCCGCGTCGAGCGTGGACCGCAGCGGGAAGAACCGGCCGCGCGGATCACGGGCGTCCTCCAGGCCGTCGGTGTGCAGCAGCAGCCCCTCGCCGGGCCGGATCCGCCCGCAGCGCACGGGCGGCAGCTCGGCGGGCAGCGGGAAGGGACCGAGCGGCGGCATCGGATCGCCGCCGCTCATCGGCTCCACGCAGCGCACGGCGCCGGGGCGCAGCAGATACGGCCACGGGTGCCCGCAGTTGAGCGCGTGCACCGCGCCGTCCCGCCTGATCTCCAGGAGCAGCACCGTCACGAACTCCTCGGCGAGCGGGTTCTCCGGCTCCCCTCCCCCCGCGGAGGGATGCTCGTCAGGGGCCCGCTGGCGCAGATGGCGGGCGTGCGCGCGCTCGAGCCGGCGCATCAGCGCCCCGAGTTCGTCCTCGTCGTGTGCGGCCTCGCGAAAGCTGCCGAGGACGGCGCCGACGGTGCCGAGCGCGGAGATCCCGTGCCCTCGTACGTCGCCCATTACCACGCGGACGCCGTGATCGGTGGCGACGACGTCGTACAGGTCGCCGCCGATGCTGGCGCCGCGGTCGGCGGAGAGCTGCCCGGCGGCGAGCGCGAGCCCGTCGAGCCGGGACGGCAGCGGCCGCAGCAGCGCGGACTGCGCGGCGTCGGCGACGGCCCGGGTCTCGCTCAACTCGCGCAGCAGACTGTGGCGTACGCGCAATATCAGCCCTGTGCCGACGGCGAAGAAGACCGCGCTGGTCGCGATCCGCGCGCCCAGACCGTCCAGCTGCGCCATCGGGCAGACGAACTTGTACGTCATGGCGACCGCGCCCCACACGGTCGGCAGGCCCAGCATCAACGTGCGCCTGGTGCGCCGTGGTTCGAGTCCGGTGGGCGCCCTGGTCTTGATACGGATCATGCCGACGGCTCCCTAGGCCCACTGCAGCGCGCTCGCCGGTCGGCCCGGCGGCCGCAATGATTCTGTCGACCGCCTGCCCGCTCAGGGACGGATCATCGAGAATCCTCACCCGAACGAGTGAGGGGTGCACCCGGTCTCCCGGATGCACCCCTCATCTGCGGCTTCGCGCGCCGTCTCACACGCCGGTGGTGTTACGCGCCGCGCAGCACCGCGCCCGTGCGCTCGGCGGCCAGCGCCACCGCGGTGTCGCGGGCGGCCGAGGCCTCGTCGGCCTTCAGCGTGCGGTCGCCGGCCCGGAAGCCCAGCGCGTAGGCGAGCGACTTCTTGTCGTCGCCGAGCTGCTCCGCGTTCTCGTACACGTCGAACAGCCGGATGGACTCCAGGAGTTCACCGGCGCCCTCGCGCAGCGCCCGCTCGACGTCGGCGGCCGGGACCGTCTTGTCGACGATCAGCGCGACGTCCTGCGTGGCGACGGGGAACGTGGAGATCCGCGGCGCGTCGAGCATGCCGGTGCCGGCCCGCTCCAGGACGTCGAGGTCCAGCTCCATCACGCAGGTGCGCTCGGGCAGGTTCATCGCCTTGACGACGCGCGGGTGCAGCTCACCGGCGTGGCCGACGAGCGTCTCCGTGCCGTCGATGTCGACGTAGAGGGCGGCGCAGCGGCCGGGGTGCCACGGCTCGTGCCGGTCGGCGCGGACCGTGAGCTCCGCGTGCGCCTCGCGGGCGAGGGTGCGCGCGGCCTCGACGGCGTCGGCCCAGTCGGCCGGACGGCCCTTGCCCCACCAGCCGGCCTGCTCGCGGGCGCCCGCGAGGACGACGGCGGCGCGGCGCGGCTGCGCGGGCAGCGCGGCGTTCAGACCGGCGATCTCCTCGTCGGTCGGGCGGCGGTCGACGGGGAGGCGAAGCGGGTCCGCCTCCTGCCCGGTCAATGGGGCCTCCCCTGCTCGAGCGGATTCGAGAGCTTGGGGAAGGAACACCAGGCCGGTCTCGAAGAGCGCCAGGTCGTGGCTGCCGCGGCCGTCGTTGCGGCGCAGCGCGTTCAGCAGGCCCGGCAGCAGCGTCGTGCGGAGCGCGGGCTCCTCGTCGTTGAGCGGGTTGATCAGCTTGACGACCGTGCGGCGGGCGTCGTCCGTCGCCAGGCCGAGCTGGTCGAAGACGCCCTCGCTCAGGAACGGGTAGTTGAGTGCCTCGACGTACCCGGCGCCGGCGAGCGCGCGGCCGACGCGGCGGTGCAGGCGCTGGCGCCCGGTGAGGCCGCGGCCCGCGGGGGGCTTGGGCAGCGTGGAGGGCAGGTTCTCGTAGCCCTCCAGGCGGATGACCTCTTCGGCCAGGTCGTTCGGGTCCGCGAGGTCGGGGCGCCAGGACGGCACGGTGACCGTCAGGGCGTCCTGCCCGTACACGTCGCAGCCGACCTCCTGGAGGCGGCGCACCACGGTCTCGCGGCCGTACGCCACACCCGCCACCTTGTCCGGGTGGTCGGCCGGGACGGTGATCGTGTGCGGCCCGGACGGGGCGACGACCTCGGTGACACCGGGCTCGGCGCGGCCGCCCGCGAGCAGCCCGAGCAGGTCGACGGCGCGCTGGGCGGCGGCCGACGCGGCCTGCGGGTCCACGCCGCGCTCGAAGCGCTTGGACGCCTCGGACGACAGCTTGTGGCGGCGAGCGGTGCGGGCGATGGAGACGGCGTCGAAGTGCGCGGCCTCGATGACGACATCGGTGGTGCTCGCGTCCGCCGCGTTTTCTGGGTGATCCGCGATCTCCGTGTTGGCGCCGCCCATCACACCGGCGAGGCCGATGGGGCCGCGCTCGTCGGTGATGACCAGGTCCTCGGCGTCGAGCTTGCGCTTGGTGCCGTCGAGGGTGGTGAGCTGCTCGCCCTGCTCGGCGCGGCGGACGCCGATCGCGCCCTGGACCAGGGAGCGGTCGTAGGCGTGCAGCGGCTGGCCGAGCTCCATCATCACGTAGTTCGTGACATCGACGGCGAGCGAGATCGGGCGCATGCCGACCTTCTGGAGGCGGCGCTGGAGCCAGATCGGCGAGCGGGCCTCGGGGGCCAGGCCGCCGACCGTGCGGGCCGTGAAGCGGTCGCAGCCGCGGCGGTCGGCGATCTGCACCGGGTAGCCGTCGGCGTTCGGCGTCGGGACGTCGATGAGGGCCGGGTCGCGCAGCGGCAGGCCGTAGGCGATGGCGGCCTCGCGGGCGACGCCGCGGATGGACAGGCAGTCGCCGCGGTTGGCGGTCACCGCGATGTCCAGCACCTCGTCGACCAGCTCGAGCAGCTCGATGGCGTCGGTGCCGACCTCGTGCTCGGGCGGCAGCACGATGATGCCGCCGCTGCCGTCGTCGCCCATGCCCAGCTCGTCGCCGGAGCAGATCATGCCGTGCGAGGTCTTGCCGTACGTCTTGCGCGCGGCGATCGCGAAGTCGCCGGGCAGGACGGCGCCCGGCAGGACCACGACAACCTTGTCGCCGACGGCGAAGTTCCGGGCGCCACAGACGATCTCCTGCGGCTCACCCGTGCCGTTGGCCTGACCGACGTCGACCGTGCAGAAGCGGATCGGCTTCTTGAAGCCCTCCAGCTCCTCGATGGTCTTGACCTGACCGACGACGAGGGGGCCCTTGAGGCCGGCGCCGAGCTGCTCGACCGTCTCGACCTCGAGCCCTGCGGACACGAGCTTGGCCTGCACGTCGCGGCCGGTCTCGGAGGCGGGGAGGTCGACGTACTCCCGCAGCCAGGAAAGCGGGATACGCATCAGATCTCCATCCCGAACGGCCGGGTGAAGCGCACGTCACCCTCGACCATGTCTCGCATGTCTTCGACGTTGTGGCGGAACATCAGCATCCGTTCGATGCCGAACCCGAAGGCGAATCCGCTGTACTTCTCGGGGTCCACACCGCAGGCGACGAGCACCTTCGGGTTGACCATGCCGCAGCCGCCCAGCTCGATCCAGCCCTCGGAGGAACAGGTGCGGCAGGGGCGGTCCGGGTTGCCGACGGACTCGCCGCGGCAGACGTAGCACACCATGTCCATCTCGGCGGACGGCTCGGTGAACGGGAAGAAGTTCGGGCGCAGCCGCGTCTTCATGCCCGGACCGAAGAGCGCCTGGACCATGTGGTCGAGGGTGCCCTTGAGGTCGGCCATGGTCAGGCCCTCGTCGATGGCGAGCAGCTCGACCTGGTTGAAGACCGGGGTGTGCGTGGCGTCCAGCTCGTCGGAGCGGTACACGCGGCCGGGGCAGATCACGTAGACCGGCGGCTCGCGGTCCAGCATGGAGCGGATCTGCACGGGCGAGGTGTGCGTGCGCAGCACGAGACCGGCCTCGTCGGCACCCTGCGCGGCCTCGGCGCCCTGGACGAAGAAGGTGTCCTGGGTGCCGCGGGCGGGGTGGTCCGGGCCGATGTTGAGCGCGTCGAAATTGAACCACTCGGCCTCGATCTCCGGGCCCTCGGCGACCTCGTAGCCCATGGCCACGAAGACGTCCTCGATGCGCTCGGAGAGCGTGGTCAGCGGGTGCCGGGCACCGGCCTGCGCGCGGTCGTAGGGCAGCGTGACGTCCACGGCCTCCTCGACCAGGACGCGCGCGTCGCGCTCGGCCTCCAGCTCGGCCTGGCGGGCGGCGAGGCCCCGGCCGACAGCGGCGCGGGCCTGGCCCACGAGCTTGCCCGCGGCGGCCTTGGCCTGCGGCGGCAGCGCGCCGATCTCGCGGTTGGCGAGCGACAGCGGCGACGTGCCGCCGGCGTGCGCGACCTTGGCCTCCTGAAGCGCCTCGAGCGAGTCCGCGGCGGCGAAGGCGGCGAGCGCCTCGTCCCGGACGCGCTCGATCTCTTCCGGTTTCAGTGCCTCGACCTCGACAGGGTCGTACGACTTGTTCGGTGCCGACATCTCTTCCCGTGCTTCCGATTGGCGTGGCTGATGGTCCCGCAGACGCGTTCGACGGCCGTCGAGTGGCGGGGACGCAAACGTGCCAAAGGACGAGTCTAACGGGGGTGCGGCGGGTGATTCGCCCGTGGTGCCCTGCGCTCAGCTGGTGAGATACGCGGGTGTGGCCACGGGCAACGTAAATCGGAACTCGGCGCCGCCGCCGGGCGCCCGGCCGACGGTGATCGTCCCGCCGTGGGCCTCCACGATGCCCTTGACGATGTAGAGCCCGAGACCCGTCCCGCCGCGCTTGCTGCCCCGCCAGAAACGGGTGAAGACGCGGTTCATGGACTCCTCCGGGATGCCGGGGCCCTCGTCGGACACGGTGACCGAGGTGCCGGTGGGCGTGGTGGGCTCTACGTCAATGGTGACGGTTCCCTCCCCGTGGCGCACGGCGTTTTCCAGCAAGTTGCTCAGCACCTGGTCGACCTTGTCCGGATCGGCCCACGGATCGGGCAGCGGATGCTTGACGCGCAGCAGGAACCGGTCGGCCGAGTGGCCCGACGCGACGTGTGCCTGGATGTGCCGGGAGACGGCCGCCGCGATGTCGACGGGCTGGCGGCGCAGTTCCAGCCGGCCGGAGTCGATGCGGGAGATGTCGAGCAGTTCGGCGATCAGCCGGGTCACCCGGTTCGCGTCGGCGTCGACCGTCTCCAGCATCAGCCGCTTCTGCTCGTCCGTGAACCGCTCCCACTTGGCGAGCAGCGTCGCGGTGAAGCCCTTGACCGAGGTCAGCGGGGAGCGCAGCTCGTGGGCGACGGTGGCGATCAGCTCGGCGTGGCTGCGTTCGGTACGTCGCCGGGCCTCCGTGTCCCGCAGCGAGACGACGACGCGGCGCACGGGCCCCGTCGGCCGGGCGCGCACGTAACGCGCGGTGACCAGGACCTCCCGGCCGCCCGGCAGCAGCAGGTTCCGCTCCGGCTGTCCGACCCGGGTGGCGAGCCCGCCGTACGGGTCGGTGAGCTGCCACCAGCGGCGGCCCTCGAGGTCCTCTAACGGCAGGACGCGGTCGAGCGGGGCGTCGAGGGCGGTGTCCGCGCGGACCGCGGTGATGCGCTGCGCTGCGGCGTTGAAGCAGATGACGCGGCCGTGCTCGTCCGCGACGACGAGGCCGTCGGGCAGGTCGTCGGGGTGCACGCCGAGCGCCGCGAGTCCGTCCGGACCGGACACGTCGGATCCGGTCAGGCCGCGTGGGCCGCTGCCGTTGACGACGCTCATCTCCCGCGCTCCCCCTCCCGGCGGTCGATCCGGAAGAGTCACCCTACTAGCCGGGAGTGACGGAACGGCACCCTCCGGGGGCACGCTGCGCACGCGCGGAGGCGTACAGGCACACGGCGGCGGCCGTGGCGAGGTTGAGGCTCTCGGCCTTGCCGTGGATGGGCACGCGCACGACGGCGTCAGCGAGTGCGCGGGTCTCCTCCGGCAGGCCCCAGGCCTCGTTGCCGAACACCCACGCGGTGGCGGCGCCCATGGCCCCCTGGTCCAGCTCGGCGTCGAGGTCGTCGTCCCCCGCCCCGTCGGCGGCGACGATCCGGACCCCCGCCTCCTTGAGCCCGGCGACGGCCTCCTCGACGGGTACGCCGACGGCGACCGGCAGATGGAAGAGGGACCCGACGGAAGCCCGTACGGCCTTGGGGTTGTACAGATCCACGGAGGCGTCGGTCAGCACGACGGCCTCGGCGCCCGCGGCGTCGGCGCACCGCAGCACGGTCCCGGCGTTCCCGGGGTCGCGCACGTGCGCGAGGACGGCGACGAGCTTGGGCCGCGCCGCGAGGATCTCCTCGAACGGCGTGTCCAGGAACCGGCACACGCCGACGAGCCCCTGCGGGGTGACGGTGGTCGAGATCTCCCCGATCACGCCCTCCTCGGCGAGGTGCACCCGGGCGCCCGCGTCCCTGGCCTCCCCGACGATGTCGGCGTAGCGCTCCGCGGCGTCGACGGTCGCGAACATCTCGACGAGCCCGCCGTGCGCGGCGGCTTCCCGCACGGACTGCGGCCCCTCCGCGAGGAACAGCCGCTCCTTCCCCCGGAAGTTCCGCTTGGCCAGCCGGCGCGCGGCGCTCACGCGGGGCGACTTGGGTGAGATCAGCTCGGGCGTTGCGACCATGCGCCTAACTTTCAGCAGGATGACGGAGTTGGGGCCTGAGGAACGGTTGCACGGCACCGCACGGGGCTCCGCCCCGGACCCCGCGCCTCAATCGCCGGCGGGGCTTGAGCAGCCGGGGTCCGGGGCAGGAGCCCCGTGCGGTGCGGCATGCGGTGACGGGCCGGAACAACGTGGGACCCGCAAGCCAACCGGCTTGCGGGTCCCACGTCACATGCGGCTCAGCGGAGCGTTCACGCAGCCTTGGGCGCGTTCACGTCGGCCGGAAGCGCCTTCTGCGCGACCTCGACGAGGGCGGCGAACGCGTTGATGTCGTTCACGGCCAGCTCGGCCAGCATCTTGCGGTCCACCTCGATGTTGGCGGCCTTCAGACCCTGGATGAGGCGGTTGTACGTCATGCCGTTCTGGCGGGCAGCGGCGTTGATGCGCTGGATCCACAGCTGACGGAAGTCGCCCTTGCGCTTCTTGCGGTCGTTGTAGTTGTAGACCAGGGAGTGGGTGACCTGCTCCTTGGCCTTGCGGTACAGACGCGAACGCTGACCGCGGTAGCCGCTGGCCTGCTCGAGGATCGCCCGACGCTTCTTGTGCGCGTTCACCGCGCGCTTGACGCGTGCCACTGTTAACTCCTTGTAGCGGGGCCGGGGTTGTCTTCACCCGGCCCGAATTCGATTGGGTCCCGGTCTAGCCGACGTACGGGGCGCTGACGCGCCCGTACATCACTTGCCGAGAAGCTTCTTGATCTTCGCGGCGTCGCCCGGGGCCATCTCGGCGTTGCCGGTGAGGCGACGCGTCACGCGGGACGACTTGTGCTCGAGCAGGTGGCGCTTGCCGGCGCGCTCGCGGAGCACCTTGCCGGAGCCGGTGATCTTGAAGCGCTTGCTGGCACCGCTGTGCGACTTGTTCTTCGGCATGGCGCCGTTCTCTCCTCGTCAGTGCCGTTCCCGGCCGGTCCGTGCGTGGCGCGAACCGGCCGTGGTGGAACGTCAGTTGTGTCAGTTGGTATCCGTGACGCACAGGCTGTGCGCCGCACGGATCATGCCTCGGCCGGAGCCTCGGCGGGGGTCTCGGCGACGTCCTCGTCGGCCTGCTCCTCGGCGGCGTTCTGCGAACGTCCCGGGTTGGCCTTCGCGTCGGCCTTGCGAGCGGCCTGAGCCTCTCGGGCCTCGGCCATCGCCTCGGTCTTCTTCTTGTGCGGACCGAGGACCATGATCATGTTTCGGCCGTCCTGCTTCGGGTTCGACTCGATGAACCCGAGGTCCTGGACGTCGTTCGCGAGACGCTGCAGCAGTCGGAAGCCGAGCTCCGGCCGGGACTGCTCGCGACCACGGAACATGATCGTGATCTTGACCTTGTCGCCCTGCTTGAGGAACCGGACGACGTGACCCTTCTTGGTGTCATAGTCGTGCGGGTCGATCTTCGGCCGGAGCTTCATCTCCTTGATGACCGTGTGCGCCTGGTTCTTGCGCGCCTCACGGGCCTTCATGGCCGACTCGTACTTGAACTTCCCGTAGTCCATGAGCTTGCATACGGGCGGACGGGCGTTCGCCGCCACCTCGACCAGGTCGAGGTCGTACTCCTGAGCAAGCTCAAGGGCCTTGGCAAGCGGAACAATCCCGACCTGCTCGCCGCTGGGACCGACAAGTCGCACTTCGGGAACGCGAATCCGGTCGTTGATGCGGGGCTCGGCGCTGATGGATCCTCCTCGGTAGCACCACACGACGGCCTGGCGGACCGCCGCGTACATTTGTGACGTAAGTACCAACCGCGCCGACACACAAAAAATGCCCCGGACGGTACACAGGCAGGGCTCCAAGGAATACCGGAGCACCGCCACGGTGAACCGCGGGGCGCAATATCGGACGGTTCCGTCGTCCGTACGGAACGACGGGGACCGTCTGACCGGTGACCCACCGCCCTGGTCGGGCGGTCAGGTGGGAGATCGGAGCCTCCACTTGTGGGCCGGTCACTGTGTCCCCGAGTACATCGAGGACATGGCTTCCGGCCGGTCGTTACACAAGGTTAGCAGGACTTGGGGGGTGCGCCCAATCGAGTGCGCGCGACATATCGTGGGGCCCATGAGTGACGCGACCCCCGCAACCGACAACCCCGACTACGACGCGCTGACCCGCGACATCGCCGAGGTGCCCGCCGTAGAAGTCATCGTGACGGTCGCGGTGAACCTGATGAGCGCCGCCGCGGTGAAGCTCGGGCTCACCGAGGAGGGCGACGCCCACAAGGACCTCGACGAGGCGCGGAAGCTGATCCACGCCCTGGCGGGCCTGCTCGACGGCAGCGCGACGGAGATCAGCTCCTTCCACGCCGCCCCTCTGAAGGACGGCCTGAAGTCGCTCCAGCTCGCGTTCCGCGAGGCCTCGGTCGTGCCGGACGAGCCGGGCAAGGGCCCGGGCGAGAAGTACACGGGCCCCGTGTACGGCTGACCTTCCGAAGGGCCACGTACGTCGTACGTGGCCCAGTTCACTGACGTACGTAGAGGGGCTCGCCCGGCGGCGTCGCCTCGGTCGGCAGGAGTGCCAGATCGAGGCCGCGCACCAGGCGGGCCCTCAGTGTTTCGTCGGCGGCGATGCGCGCGGCGACGGCCTGGGCCGTGGCCTGGACGTCGGCGCCGGCGTCGACGACCAGGGCCAGGGTGCCGTCCGAGGGGCCGGGGCCCAGGTGGGCGCGGGCCACGGACGGCTCGGCGGCGACGGCCGCGCGCGCCGCCTCCCGGACCGCCGGGTCGGCGAGCGGGTCGGCGTCGGTGCGGCCCTCCGCAAGGGCGTACAGGGCCGGTCCCGTCAGTTCGTAGGGGACGGGGCCCGCGACGTCGAGGACGACCGTGTCCGCCTTCTCGTGGGCGGCGGCCTGGAGCGCCTGGTGCAGCGGGACGGCCACCGGGCGGGCCTCGGGGTCCCACAGGGCGAGCGAGGCGATCGAGGTGAAGGCCGGGAGCGCCTTGCGGCCCGCGGCCTTCAGCGTCGGGACCGCCATGTCCGACGTCTTCTCGCGGCGCAGCCCGTTCTCGTCCTCCTCGACCTCGCCGAGCACGGCGACCACGGGGACCAGCAGCCGGGTGTCCTTGAGCGCGGCCAGGACCGGGCCGTGCGCCGTGCGGTCCCGCGACCACGCGGCCAGGGCCTCCGTCAGGCGCGGGTCGGCCGTACCGTCGTCGCCGGAGAAGCCGGGGTCGGGAATGTTCTTGTTCGCCACGTTCACCGAGCCTACCGAGCGGGCGCGGCCGGATTCTCAGCGGACCCTGAGACGCTGTTTCGCCACGAACGCTGCCGGGTCTCGCACGCCGCAGCCACCGAGAGGAGCTCCACGACCGTGGACAAGGACGCCGAGCTGGCCGAGGCCGTGAAGGCGGCGGCACAGGGGCACGACGGCGAGGTGTCCGTGGCCGTGCACGACGAGACGAGCGGGAGCGGCGCCTCGTACGCCTCGGGGGACGGGACGTACGACACCGCGAGCATCGTGAAGGTCGACGTGTTGGCCGCGCTGCTGCTGCGAGCGCAGGACGAGGGGCGGGCGCTGACCGCACAGGAGCGGGCGTACGCCGCCGCGATGATCGAGAACAGCGACAACGACGCGACGACCGCGCTGTGGGACGAGCTGGGCCGGGCGGCCGGGCTCGACGCGGCGAACGAGCGGCTCGGGCTCGACGGGACCAGCGGCGGCGACGGCCCGCTGTGGGGGCTCACGCAGACCACCGCGCCCGATCAACTCGCCCTGCTCAAGCAGGTGTTCGGGGTCGGCGACGGGCTCGCACTGAGCAAGGAGTCGCGGGCGTACGTCCAGGGGCTCATGGGCAACGTGGCGAGCGACCAGGCGTGGGGCGTGTCCGCGGCCGGGGACGGCGGTGCCGCGCTGAAGAACGGGTGGCTGCGGCGCAGCACCACGAGCCTGTGGGTCATCAACAGTGTCGGACGCGTGACCGTCGACGGCCGCTCGTACCTGGTGGCCGTCGTCTCCCACGGGAGCGCCACCAGGGCCGCGGGCGTCGACCTCGTCGAGGCCGTGGCGAAGGCGGCCGTGCCGGTGGTCAGCGGCGGCGCGTGAGGCGGTGGCCGCGCCACAGGTAGCCGGCCGCGCCGAGCAGCAGCACCCCGACGGCCCCCGCGAGCGTCCCCGCCCAGGCGGCGAGGGAACCGTCGGACTCGTCGTCGGGCCCGGGGCCGAAGTACTTCGAGCCGTACGAGGCCGGGGTCAGGCGCTGCGGTTTCAGTTTCGCGCCCGCGGTGATCGCGGCGGCCGGGTCGACGAGACCGAAGCCGCGGGAGTCGTCGCGGCCGCCCGAGGGCGGGTCGTCGGCCGTGTCCTCCATGAGCTTCTTGATCTGCGCGGGGGTCAGGCCCGGGTGGGCGGCGCGGACCAGGGCCACGGCGCCGGACACGAACGCGGAGGCGGCGCTCGTCCCCCACGCCGAGTAGTACTTGCGGTCCGGATCGGCCGTGACGATGTTCCGGCCGGGCGCGGCGACGGAGGCGTACCAGCGGCGGGTGGAGAACGAGGCGCGGGCACCGGTCGAGTCGACGGCCGTGGCGGTGATGACGCCGGGGTACGCGGCCGGGTACGAGGCGCGGTCGCCCTGCTCGCCGCCGTTGCCCGCGGAGGCGACGACGGAGACGCCCTTCTTCAGCGCGTACTGGACGGCGGCGTCCTCGCCGGCCTCGGGGTGCGCGGTGTTCGAGTCGTCGCCGAGGGAGAGGTTGATGACGTCGGCGCCGTGGTCGGCGGCCCAGCGGATGCCGTCGGCGAGGGCGTTGCCGCGGGACTCGCGGGCCTTCGAGCGGGACGGGTCGCCGTCCTCCAGGATCACCCGGACCGGCAGGATCTTCGCCTGCGGGGCGACGCCCATGACGCCGTCGCCGTCGCCCTTGCCGTGCCCGTGGCCCGCGATGACGCCGGCGATGGCGGTGCCGTGCCGGGCCCAGGGGCGGTCACCGCGCTCGGCGCCGAAGCCGATGAGGTCCTTGCCGGGCAGCACGCTGCCCTTGAGGTCCGGGTGCTCGTCGTCGACGCCCGTGTCCAGGACGGCGACCGTGACGCCCTTGCCGCGCGTCGTCTTCCAGGCCTCGTCGGTGTGCAGCGCCGTGAGGCCCCACTGCTGGGCGCGGACCGAGTCGGCGTGGGCGGCGGTCGAGGGGAGCAGCGCGAGGACGGCCGCGGTGCCGATCGCGGCGATCGTGTGCTGACGCTTCATGGCGGCTACTGCTCCGAGTCCCGGTCCGCGGTGTTCTTGACCGTCTTGCGCAGGTCGCGTTCGATCCGGTCGGCGACGCCCTGCGCGTCGTGGCCGAGGCCCGCCTGGGCGGGGGCGCTGGTGGCGCCGGGCTTCATGGCGTCGGCGGCGGGTTGCGGCTCGCTGACGGTGCGGCCGTCGGCGAAGCCGGAGACCGCGTAGACGACGACGGGGGCGTCGGTCAGGATGCTGATCGCCCAGGACGCGCGCTGGCGGTCACCGAAGCCGGCGGCGAGGGTGCCCTTGGCGGCGTAGGGCCGGGGCATGAGGTCGTCGCGCCGGTCCAGGCCCTGCTCCATGAAGCGGGAGCGCAGCGCCTGGGTGGCCTCCGCGTCCGCCTTGGTGAACATCAGGCCGACCGTGGTGACGCCGCTCTGGGTGGCGTCGGTGTACGTGGCGCGCAGCAGGCGCAGGCAGCCGGCCGAGCGCAGCGCCTTGTGCAGCAGCGGGTCGAAGGCGTCCGTGCAGGTCGCGTCGGGGGCGACGGCTATCCGGGTCCAGGTGCGGTCGGCCCGGCCGGGGCCGGCACCCTCGCCCTTGAGCGTGCGCGGGAACAGTTCGTCGACGGGGACGCCGTGCCAGAGCTGGCCCGCCTCGCGGTAGGCGGTCTGCACGGACGGGGGGCCGCTGTCGTCGCCGGTGAGCAGGGAGCCGGTGGTGGCGCCGCCGAGGAGGCCGAGGCCGAGCACGAGGCAGGCCGCGATGGCCGCGGTGCGGGGCTTCAGGCGGGCGCCGACGGGGCGCAGCAGCGTGGTGCTGTCGTCGTAGTGGTCGGGGCGGGCCAGCCGCACGAAGGGCCGGCCGGCCGTTTCCGGGTGGGGGGTGAGGTCGACCGCGCCTATGGGGCGGCGGGTGGGTTGCGGTGGGGTGGGGGGCATCGGTGGGACCGTGGGCGGCACCGGAGGTGCGGTCGCGGGGCTCTGCCCCGGGCCCCGCTGCTCAATCGCCGCAGGGGCTCGATGATTCCCGTCCGGCACCGGACGCAATCGGGTCGTGGACTCGGTCGGCGCCTCCGGTGGGAGGGGGGTGCCCGTCGACGCGGGCTTCGCGTCCGGGAGGCGGGTCGACGGGGACGGGGGCGGGGGCGTGGAGGGCAACGGTGGGGCCGTGGGGGGAAGTTCGGTGGGCTGTGGTGGGGTCGAGGGGCGCGGCGGGACGCGCCGGGCTTCCGTGCTCATGCCTCCCCCGTTTCCTCAGCCTGCGTGCGCGTCACTCTAACGGGCGCGACCAGGTCAACGCGTACCGCGCACACGGGATCGACCGATCCATCACCATCCGTCCCCCTACCCTGCGGTAATCCTGTCTGGCAGGCTTCGGCCATGACACCGCGCGCCGCCGATCGGGCCCGGTACGACCGGGCCACCGCTCATCTCGACGCCCCACTGGCGATCGTGGACCTGGACGCGTTCGACGCCAACGCCGACGACCTGGTGCGCCGGGCCGGGGGCAAGCCGATCCGCGTCGCCAGCAAGTCCGTGCGCTCCCGCGCCCTGTTGGAACGGGTGCTCGCGAGGCCGGGCTTCGCCGGGATCATGTCGTTCACCCTCGCCGAGTCGCTGTGGCTCGCGCGCTCCGGGTTCGACGACGTGCTCCTCGCCTATCCCTCCGCCGACCGGACCGGGTTCGCGGAGCTCGCGCACGATCCGAAGCTGGCCGCGGCCGTGACCGTGATGGTCGACGATCCGGCGCAGCTCAGGCTGATCGAGGGCGCGCGGGACGGCGGCCGGGAGGAGATCCGGGTCTGCGTCGAGCTGGACACCTCGTGGCGCACGCTCGGCGGCCGGGTCCGGGTCGGCGCGCTGAGGTCGCCGCTGCGTACACCCTCCCAACTCGCGGACCTGGCCCGCGTCGTGACCCGCCGACCGGGCTTCCGGCTCGCGGGGATCATGGCGTACGAGGGGCATGTCGCCGGTGTCGGTGACTCGCTCGCGGGGCGTCCTGTGCGCTCGCGGGCGATCCGGCTGATGCAGGCGGCCGCCCGCAAGGAGCTGGCGGTGCGGCGGGCCGAAGTGGTGCGGGCCGTGCGGGCCGTGGCGCCCGATCTGGAGTTCGTGAACGGGGGCGGCACGGGGAGCGTGCAGCACACGGCGGCGGAGGCGGCCGTGACCGAGATCGCGGCGGGCTCGGGCCTCTACGTGCCGCGGCTCTTCGACAACTACACGTCGTTCACGGGACGTCCGGCCGCGCTGTTCGCGCAGCCCGTGGTGCGCAGGCCGGGCGTCGGTGTCGTCACCGTGCTCGGCGGCGGCTATCCGGCCTCGGGCGCGGCGGGCGGCGACCGGCTTCCGGTGCCGTATCTGCCGGAGGGGCTGCGCTACGACGCGCAGGAGGGTCCGGGCGAGGTACAGACGCCGCTGCTGGGCTCGGCCGCGGACGACCTGCTGATCGGGGACAAGGTGTGGTTCCGGCACGCGAAGGCCGGGGAGCTGTGCGAGCGGTTCGAGACGCTTCGGCTGGTGTCGGGCGACCGGGTCGTGGAGACCGTGCCGACGTACCGGGGCGAGGGCTACACGTTCCTGTAGGCCCCGCCCCGTACGGCTGTCCGCTGTCCGTGATCCGTTATCCGTGGATGGAGTCGAGCTGGTCGGGGACGACCGAACCGTCGTCCCTGAGCAGCGGGCCGAAGCCGCCCTCCGGCTTGTTGTGGCCGGCCGTGGAGCACGGGTACGTGCCCGACTTCTGCGGCAGCGGCTCGATGAACATCGGGTTGGCGACCCAGCGTCCGTCGGCGTTGTCGTAGGCCCGGCACATGATCTCGGGCTTGTTGCGGTTGAGGACGAGGTGCGCGCCGGTCGCGTCGCCGACGAAGGTCACGTCGGTGTCGGCGTCGCCGCCGCCGAGCGCGATGCGCTTGTTCCAGCGCTGCTTCTCCCAGGCCGACTTCCCCTTGATGTGGAAGATGTCCTGGTTGATCCAGCAGCGCTTGCCGTCGATGTACGGGATGGCCTCGCCCTGGTTCACGCCGACGCCGCCGCAGCCCGTGTTGTAGGTGGTGATGCGGCCCTCGCGGTCGAGGACCGAGCGGATGGCGATGGTGTGCTTGCGGTCGATGCCGACGCTCTTCGACCAGACCTCGGTGACCGGCTCGGACCCGGCCGACACGATGTAGACGTCGAAGCCGGCCCGCTGGAGCGTACGGATGAGGTCGCGCTGCTGCTCGTAGTAGCGCACATAGCCGGGGATGGTGTGCGTGCCCAGCTTCTGCGTGGCCCCGACGGGCGCGGCGAGTGCCTCGGCGCGGGCCGCGGCGGCGTACGACTCCAGTTCGGGGACGGTGTGGCCCGCGAACAGCTGCGGCACCCAGGCGTACTGGGGCACGGTGCGGCGGTGGTTCCACTCGCCCGCGAAGGCGGCGGCGCCGCTCATCGTCTTGCCGGACTCACGGATGTTGAAGATCTCGTCCGTGCAGTCGGTGTCCGTGGAGGTGGGCAGCGGGGCGCCGACGGGGACGGCCGTGCCGCAGGCGGCGGTGAGTGCCTTGTCGGCGTCGTCGGTCATCCACTTGCTGGTCTTCTTCCAGCTCGCGGGCCGCAGGATCTTGTCGTGCTTCAGCGACCAGGCGATGGTCGCGTCGGTGACGTCGTTCTTGCTGACGGTGTTGTCCCAGTCGAAGGCGGCGACGGGACGCGGGCCCTTGTGCCCGCCGCAGATTCCCCGCTCGTCGATCATGCGCTGGAGCTTGGCCCGGTTCTGGCCGTACCAGGGCAGTTTCGTCGACAGCTGGGGGCACTTGGCGGCGGTGGGCCGTGCGGACGTGGCGGCGGCCGCGGGTGTGGTGAGGCTCGCGGCCGCCATGAGGGCGGCGGCCGCGACCGAGGTCCACGCGGCAACATGTCTGTTACGCATGTGAGTGGACCGTACACGCGTGAGCGGCTCGCTCACAGGGTTCTCACACCGGTGTCACGTACGCGCCGGAGATCCCGCCGTCGACCAGGAAGTCGGTGGCGTTCACGAACGCCGCGTCATCGCTGGCGAGGAAGGCGACGGCCGCCGCGATCTCCGTTGCCTCGGCGAACCGGCCGACCGGGATGTGCACGAGTCGGCGCGCCGCGCGCTCCGGGTCCTTGGCGAACAGCTCTTGCAGCAGCGGGGTGTTGACCGGCCCCGGGCACAGCGCGTTGACCCGGATGCCCTCCCGGGCGAACTGCACGCCCAGCTCCCGGGACATGGCGAGGACGCCGCCCTTGGACGCGGTGTACGAGATCTGTGAGGTCGCGGCGCCCATCCGGGCCACGAACGACGCCGTGTTGATGATGGAGCCCCTCCCCTGGCGCCGCATGTAGGGGATGGCCGCCTTGCAGCACAGGTACACGGAGGTCAGGTTGACGTCCTGGACGCGCTTCCAGGCCTCCAGGCCGGTGTCGAGGATCGAGTCGTCGTCGGGCGGCGAGATGCCGGCGTTGTTGAAGGCGATGTCGACGCTGCCGCAGGTGTCGTACGCGGTCTTGAACAGCGCCTCGACCTGCTCGGCGTCGGTGACGTCGACCTGGACGAAGGTGCCGCCGACGTCCTCGGCCGCCTTCTTGCCCGCGCTCTCGTCGATGTCGCCGCAGACGACGTGGGCACCCTCGGAGGCGAGGCGGCGCGCGGTGGCGAGGCCGATGCCGCTGCCTGCGCCGGTGATGACGGCGGTGCGGCCGACGAGGCGGCGGCAGACGATCTCTTCGCTCGTGTGGTTCTCAGGCATGTGGTTCTCAGGCCTCCGTGCTGATGAAGACGTTCTTGGTCTCGGTGAAGGCGGCGAGGGCGTCGGGGCCGAGTTCGCGGCCGAGTCCGGACTGCCCATGGCCGCCGAACGGGGTCCAATAGCGCACCGCGGAATGCGAGTTGACGGACAGGTTCCCGGCGCGGACGCCCTGGGAGACGCGCAGCGCGCGGCCCACGTCGCGGGTCCAGATCGAGCCGGAGAGCCCGTAGTCGGTGGCGTTCGCGAGCCGCACGGCGTCCGCCTCTTCGTCGAAGGGGAGGACGACGGCGACCGGGCCGAAGACCTCCTCGACGGCCGCGCGGGCGTCGGGGGCGGCGCCGGTGAGGACGGTCGGCGGGAACCAGAAGCCGGGGCCCTGCGGAGCCGCGCCCCTGATGGCGGGCTCGCACAGCGGGACGTAGGAGCGCACCCGCTCCAGCTGTGCCTGCGAGATGAGCGGCCCCATCTGCGTCTTCTCGTCGGACGGATCGCCGACGACGACCGATTCGACGGCCGGGGCGAGCAGCTCCAGGTACCGCTCGTACACGGACCGCTGGACGAGGATACGGGTGCGGGCGCAGCAGTCCTGCCCGGAGTTGTCGAGGAACGACATGGGGGTGGCGAGGGCCGCGGCGTCGACGTCCGCGTCGGCGAACACGATGTTCGGGCTCTTGCCGCCGAGTTCGAGGGTCACGCGCTTCACGCGGTCGGCGCACTTGGCCATGACCTGCTTGCCGACGCGGGCGGAGCCGGTGAACACGATCTTGGCGACGCCGGGGTGCTCGACGAGGGCGTCCCCGGCGACCAGGCCCTCCCCCGGCAGCACCTGGAACAGTCCGTCTGGGAGCCCGGCCTCCAGGGCGAGTTCGGCGAGCCGCAGGGCGGTCAGCGGGGTCGTCTCGGCGGGCTTGAGGAGCACCGCGTTGCCCGCCGCGAGGGCCGGGGCGGTGCCCCAGGCGGCGATCGGCATCGGGAAGTTCCACGGCGCGATGACACCGACCACGCCGAGCGGTTCGAGGAACGTGACGTCGAGTCCGCCGGCGACCGGGATCTGCCGCCCGTTCAGCCGCTCGACGCCCCCGGCCGCGTACTCAAGGAGATCGCGTACGTTGCCGGCCTCCCAGCGGGCGTTGCCGATGAGGTGGCCGGCCTCGCGGACCTCCAACTGGGCGAGTTCTTCGAGGTGTTCGTCGACGGCCGCGGCAAAGCGGCGCAGCAGCCGGGCCCGGTCGGCGGGGGCGACCGCCGCCCAGGCACGCTGGGCGCCGGTGGCTCGGGCGACGGCGGCGTCGACGTCCTCGCGGGTGGCGGACGGGACGGTGGCCACGAGCTCTTCCGTGGCCGGGTTCAGTACGTGCAGCAAAGCGCTCCCTTTCACAGCCGCTCGAATCCCCGGCGGAGTTCCCAGTCGGTCACGGCGGCGTCGTACGCGTCGAGCTCGACGCGCGCCATGTTGCGGTAGTGGGCGACGACCTCGTCCCCGAACGCGGCCTTGGCGAGCGGGCTGTTCTCCCAGAGCTCGGCGGCCTCGCGCAGGGTGGCGGGGACGTGCGCGTAGTCGGCGGTGTAGGCGTTCCCGGCGCAGGCCTCGGGCAGCTCCAGCTTGTTCTCGACGCCGTACAGGCCCGCCGCGACGAGTCCGGCGACGGCGAGGTACGGGTTCACGTCGCCGCCGGGCAGCCGGTTCTCGAAGCGGGTCGAGCGGCCGTGGCCGACGACGCGCAGCGCGCAGGTCCGGTTGTCGTGGCCCCAGGCGACGGCGGTCGGCGCGAAGGAGCCGGGTTGGAACCGCTTGTAGGAGTTGATGTTCGGCGCGTAGAGGAGGGAGAAGTCGCGCAGCGCGGCGAGCTGCCCGGCGAGGAACTGCCGCATGACCTCGGACATGCCGTGTCCGCCGGGACCGGCCATGACGTTCACACCGTCGGCGTCGGCGAGCGAGAGATGGATGTGGCAGGAGTTGCCCTCGCGCTCGTTGTACTTGGCCATGAAGGTGAGCGAGCAGCCCTCCTGCGCGGCGATCTCCTTGGCGCCCGTCTTGTAGATGGCGTGCTGGTCGCAGGTGGCGAGGGCCTCGGCGTAGCGGAAGGCGATCTCGTGCTGCCCGGGGTTGCACTCCCCCTTGGCGGACTCGACGGTGAGGCCCGCGCCCGCCATCTCGTTGCGGATGCGGCGCAACAGCGGCTCGATGCGGCCGGTGCCGAGGACGGAGTAGTCGATGTTGTACTGATTCGCGGGGGTGAGCCCCCGGTAGTTCGCGTCCCAGGCCTGCTCGTACGTGTCCTTGAAGACGATGAACTCGAGTTCGGTGCCGACCTGGGCGGTGAGCCCGAGCTCGGCGAGGCGCTCCAGCTGGCGGCGCAGCACCTGCCGGGGCGCGGCGACGACCGGGGAGCCGTCGTCCCAGGCGAGGTCGGCGGTGAGCATGGCGGTGCCCGCGTTCCAGGGGACGCGGCGCAGGGTGGACAGGTCGGCGTGCATGGCGAAGTCTCCGTATCCACGCTCCCACGAGGACATCGCATAGCCGTCGACGGTGTTCATCTCGGTGTCGACGGCGAGCAGGTAGTTGCAGCCCTCCGTGCCGTGTTCGAGGACCTCGTCGACAAAGAAGCGGGCGGCGAAGCGTTTGCCCTGGAGGCGGCCCTGCATGTCGGGGAACGCCAGGACCACGGTGTCGATCTCTCCGCTGCTGACGAGGGCGTGCAGCTCCTCCACGGTCAGCGGGGATGTGCGGTCTGCCACGGGAAGATCCTCCTCAGGTCAACCGGAACCACAACGTAATCGCCGGGCCGCCACCAGGGAAGCAGCCACGGTGCACGCCGAGTGGACACTGCCCCGGTGGCGCTGCCCGCATGCTGAACGCCCCGGTGGACGCGCTGTGTGATCTCGTACGCTCGGGTGCTCGGGACGTACGGCATCGGGGAACGGCATCGGGGAGCGCGACACCATGGTGAGCAGGCCACTGATCGGCATCAGCACCTACCTGGAGAACAAGGCCAGTTGGGGCATCTGGGAGCTGCCCGCGGCGCTGCTGCCCGTCGGCTACCCGCGGCTGGTGCAGCAGTCGGGCGGCCTCGCCGCGATGGCGCCCCCGGACGACCCGAAGCACGCGCCGTCGGTGGTGGCCCGGCTCGACGGAGTGATCGTGGCGGGCGGCCCCGACGTGGACCCCGGCCGGTACGGCGCGGAGCGCGACCCGCGCACGGGGCCGGCCGCGACGGAGCGGGACACGTGGGAACTCGCCCTGATCCGGGCCGCGTTGACGTCCGGCACGCCGCTGCTGGGCATCTGCCGCGGCATGCAGCTGCTCAACGTCGCGCTCGGCGGCACGCTCACGCAGCACATCGAGGGGCACGTGAAGGAGACGGGCGTCTTCGGCACCCACACCGTCACCCCGGTGCCGGGCACGCGCTACGGCGACCTCGTCCCGGAGCCCACCGAGGTTCCGACCTACCACCACCAGGCGGTCGACCGGCTCGGCAGGGGCCTGGTCGCCTCGGCCCACGCGGACGACGACACGGTCGAGGCGGTCGAACTCCCCGGCATGTCCTGGGTGATGGGCGTGCAGTGGCACCCCGAGATGGGCGAGGACGCGCGGGTCACGGAAGGTCTGGTACGGGCAGCGGGTACGCCGCACGGCTTCTGAGCCGGGCCGTCAGCCAGTCCAGGGCGGCGTCGCCCTGCGCCTTCTGGAAGGGCCGGAGGGTGGGCAGGCCCGGCGGGGCGGGGCGGGCCGCGTGCTCCAGGAAGAACCCGGCGAGCGCGGCGAGCGTCCGCGTGACGCCCTCCGGGTCGGCCGCGCGCCCGAGCGGATGCCCCGCAAACACGTCCTCGGGGTCGGGCCCGCCCTGCGCCCTGACACACGGCAGCATGAGCAGCAGGTCGAACCAGGCGGCGGCGCGCACGACGTGCGGCCAGTCGACGAAGACGACACCGTCCGGCGTGAGCAGCATGTTGTCGGCGCGCAGATCGGCGTGCGCGAGCGTGTCACCGGAGGCGAACCCGCCCCAGGGCGCGGCGAGTTCGGCGATCCACTCAGCATTGCGGACGGCCCACGGGTCGAGCCCGGCATCCCCCACCCGCCCCTCGTCGAGCAACACCCGCCACCCGTTGAAGCGCTCGCCGAGCTCCTCACCGACGGCGCGGGCGGAGAACGGGGCAGGCGTAAGAACCCTGGCCAGCTCCCCCACACCCGCCAGCACCCGCACCAACTCCGCCTCCCGCCACGGCACATGGGGCTGCCGCCCGACCACGTCCTCGAAGGCGAGGGCGACCCAGGTCCCGTCGTCGTACACCCCGAGCAGCCGCGGAGCGGGCACCCCGGCGGGCAGCGCCGCGGCGTTCCTTGCCTCCCGCCGATGGAACGCGGGGCTGAGCGCATTCACCTCGGCACTGACGGCCTTCACGAACGCCCGCCGCCCATCGGCAAGCACCACCCGCACTGCGACACCGGGCGAGAATCCCCCGTCCTGCGTCACGGCCTCCACGACGCCCGCCCCCAACACTTCCTCGACCCCGACACGAACGGGCCCGGGGAGGGCACTCCAGGGGTGGCGCACACCGACGGCGACAGGCGCTGAGGACATGCCCCGATCGTGACGCCAACGACCGGGGGCCGCCACCGAGTTTCCATCCAGCCGGGCGCCCATTTCAGGCGCTCTCGGCGGCAAGCATCCACAAATCAAGCCGCTGCGGCGATTGAGCAGCGGGGCCCGGGGCAGAGCCCCGCGACCGGGCCCCGGATCGAGCTCAACCGGACCGGGTGAGCGACAGCAGGTCCCGCGCAGGGCCCACCGGCCGGTGCCCGGTCGTCCACACCGCCCGCAACTCCCGCGCAAGCTCCGCCCCCTCCAGCGGAATCTCCACGAGCCGCCGCGCCGCCAGCTCCTCCCCCACCGCCAACTCGCTCAGCACGGAGGGCCCCGCCCCGCTCACCGCCGCCGACTTCACCGCGGTCGTCGACGACAACTCGATCAACGGCCGCGCCAAGCCGCCGAGCGCGGCGTCCAGCACCTGCCGCGTTCCCGACCCCTCCTCCCGGAGGATGAGCGGCGTCGCCGCCAACTCCCCCGCCGCCAACGACTTCCGCCGCCGCGCCCACGGATGCCCCGGCGCCACCACCACGATCAGCCGATCGTGCGCGATGACCGCCGAGTCGAGCCCCGCGGGCACCGCGACCCCCTCCACGAACCCGAGGTCCGCCTCCCCACCGAGGAGCCGCTCCGCGACTGCCGTCGAGTTCCCCGCGAGCAGCGACACCGCCGTGTCGGGCCGCTCCGCGCGCAGCGCGATCAGCCAGCGCGGCAGCAGATACTCGGCGATCGTCATGCTCGCCGCCACCCGCAGCCGCGAGTCTCGCCGGTCCCGCAGCGCGGACGCCCCCGCGTCGAACTGCTCGGCCGCCTCCACGATGGGCCGCGCCCAGTCCGTGACGAGCGCCCCGCTGTCGGTGAGCCGGGAGCCGCGCGGCGACCGGTCGACGAGCGCGAGCCCGAGCTGCCGCTCCATCGACCGGATCCGGCTGCTCGCGGCGGGCTGCGTGATGCCGAGCGCACGGGCCGCCGCGCCGAGACTGCCGAGGCGGGCCACCGCGAGGAGCAGTTGCAGCGCGCCGAGTTCGGGCACGCGGTGCGCGAGCCCCGCGTCCGGCGCCTGCTCCGTGGTCCCTGTCTGCTCCTGGCTCATAAGGGCAGGTTATGCCCTCATAGCGAGATCGTCCCTGGTGGGGGCCAAGGTCCGGAGGGACCGTAGGACCATGGTCACCGCCGCCCACCCCGCGTCCCGTCCCCTCGCCCTTCCCACCACCGGCATCCGCGCCGCCGTCCGGCAGCTCGGCCCGAACTGGTACGCCTCCGTGATGGGCACCGCGATCATCGCCAACGCCGGCGCGACGCTGCCGGTCCGCTTCACCGGCCTGCGCACCGCCCTCACGGTGATGTGGGCCCTGTCGTTCGTGCTGCTCCTCGTCCTCCTCGGCGCTCGCGCCCTGCACTGGACGCACCACCGCGACCGGGCCAGGGAGCAGCTGCTCGACCCGACGGCGGCGCCGTTCTACGGCTGCCTGTCGATGGCGCTCCTCGCGGTGGGCGCGGGAACGGTGCTCGTGGGACAGGACTGGATGGGCCTCGACGCGGCGATCGCCGTGGACGTCGTGCTGTTCACGGCGGGCACGGTCATCGGGCTCCTCGCGGCGGTCGCCATCCCGTATCTGATGGTGGTCCGGCATCGCATCGCCGCGGACGAGGCCTCCCCGGTGTGGCTGCTGCCGGTCGTCGCGCCGATGGTGTCGGCGGCGGTGGGCCCGCTCCTCGTACCGCACCTGCCGGCCGGGCAGGCGCAACAGACCCTGCTGATCGCCTGCTACGCCATGTTCGGCCTGAGCCTGCTCGCGACCCTGGTCATGCTGCCGGTGATCTTCGCGCGGCTCGTCACCGCGGGCCCGCTGCCCCTGCTGCTGACCCCGACGCTGTTCCTGGTGCTCGGCCCACTGGGCCAGTCGACGACCGCGACCAACAAGTTCGCCGACGTCGCGGGCGGCGTGCTCCCCGCCTCGTACGCCGACGGTTTCACCGCGTTCGCCGTGCTGTACGGGGTCCCGGTGCTGGGCTTCGCCCTGATGTGGCTGGCGCTCGCCCTCGCGATGGTGCTGCGGGCGCGCCGCCGGGGCATGGGCTTCGCGATGACGTGGTGGGCGTTCACCTTCCCGGTCGGCACCTGTGTGACCGGCGCGGAGGGCCTGGGCAAGCACACGGGCCTCGCCGTGTTCGACGGCCTCGCGGTCGTCCTCTACGTGGGGTTGGTGGCGGTCTGGGTCGTCGCCGCGGTCCGCACGGCACGCGGGGTCCTCGGCGGGCGGCTCCTGGCGGCACCGTGCTGATGGCGGTCGACCGTCCGCCGCCCTCGGGCCTCCGCCCCGGACCCCGAGCCTCAAACGCCGGCGGGGCTGGAAAGATCGGGGCTCCGCCCCGGACCCTGCTGCTCAATCGCCGCAGGGGCTTGAGCTGGCCACCGCCACCAGCACCCCCGCCGCCTCCGCCAACGACGGTCCGTACCAGGTGAGATGGCGGCCGCTGACCAGTGCGGTCGGGCCCTCGAAGCACTCCGGGCCGTCGTCCGCCGTGAAGCGGTACGGCTCGTCCGGGAGGACCACCACGTCCGGCTGCCGGGCCCGGAGTTCGTCGAGCGTGACCCGCGGGTAGCGCTCGGCATGCCCCGCGTACACGTTGTCGACGCCGAGCCGGGCCAGGAGGTCCCCGGCGAAGGTGTCACGGCCGAGCACCATCCAGGGCCGACGCCAGATCGGCACGACGGCCGTCAACCGGCGTTCCGGCAGCGGCACTTGGGCCCAGGCGGCCTCCGCCTCGTCCAGCCATCGCGGCCGCGCCACGGCCCCGCAGGCCCGCAGCATCCGGTCCAGCTCCCGTACGGCCTGCGGCAGTTCGCGCACCTGGGTGACCAGCACCTCGACGCCCGCCGCGCGCAGTTCGGCAAGGTCTCCCGGCCGGTTCTCCTCCTCGTTGGCGACGACCAGGTCCGGGCGCAGTGCGAGGACCGCGCGGACGTCGGGGTTCTTGGTGCCGCCGATCCGGGGCACGTCGAGGTCCGCCGGATGCGTGCACCAGTCGGTCGCTCCGACGAGCACACCGGGCAGGGTCACGGCGACGGCCTCCGTCAGGGACGGCACGAGCGAGACGACGCGCACGACCGCGGGGCCTACTTCGGGCCCGGCTCGTCGACCGCGTCGATGTGCTCGGCGACGGCCACGACGACCACGCGCGCGTCCGGCACGGTCGCCCGCCACCGGTGCCGCACGCCACCGGTCAGATACAGGGTGTCACCGCGGACCAGCCGGTACGCGCGCCCCTCCGCCTCGACCTCGACCGCGCCCTCCGTCACATGCATCAGCACGTCGTTGCGGAGCTGGAACTCGCGGCCCGGATCGTGGTCGCCGACGAACTCCTGGGCGTGCATCTGGTGGTGGCCGCGGACCAGGGACCGTACGACGTCGTCCGCGCCGCTCTCCACGGACGTGTCGTCCGCGCGCACCAGATCCACGGTGCGGGCCGGGTCGGCGGCGGCGAGCAACTCGACGGCGGTCGTGCCGAGCGCGTCGGCGACCTTCTCCAGGGAGCGGCGGCTGGGCCGCGCCCGCTCGTTCTCGACCTGGCTGAGGAAGGGCACCGACAGGCCGCTGCGCTCGGCGACGGCCGACAGCGTCAGCTCGAGGGAACGACGGCGGCGCCGGACGGCCGCGCCCACGCGAAGTGATTCCTTGTGTTCGTCCACGACACCCGCTCCCTCCCGCCGGTCGCCCTGTGCGTTTCCCGGTTCATCATCCGCCCGGTTCGTTTGAATGCACCCTACGCATGTTCACCCCGCTGTTTCATGTGAGCGCCGGAAACGCCGTGAGGGGCGGGCCCCCTCACGGGAACCCGCCCCTCACGGACGGTCATGACTCAGCAGCTGGTCAGGAAGCGGTCATCCGCTTCTCGACGTCCTGGTGCGTCTCGAGCCACTTGGAGACGGCTGCCTCCTCCTGGCCCTGACCCTTGGTCTTGATCTCGGACTCCAGGCTCGCCAGCTCGTCCTCGCTCATCTTGAAGTTCTTGAACCACTTCGTGAGCTGCGGGTACTTGCCGGGGAAGTCCTTGTTGGAGATCGTCCGGATCGTGTTGCCCACACCGAACTTCTTCTTCGGGTCGGCGAGCTTGGTCAGCTTGTAGTCGCTGTACGCCCAGTGCGGCGACCAGAGCAGAACCGCGACCGGCTCCTTCTTGGCGTACGCGCGCTTGAGCTCGGCGAGCATCGCCGGCGTGGAGCCGTCGACGACCTTGTACTCCTTGTCCAGGCCGTAGCCGGGCAGGACGTCCTTCTTGGCGGTGTTCATGACGCCGGTACCGGGCTCGATACCGATGATCTTGCCGTCGAAGGTCTTGCCCTTGCCCTTCAGGTCCGCGAGGGACTTGACGCCCTTCACGTACGACGGAACGGCGACTTCGAGCGAGGTCGGGCTGTACCAGGTGCCCAGGTCCTTCAGCTTGTTCTTGTTCGCGTCCCAGTAGTTCTTCTGCGCGTGCGGCAGCCAGGCGTCGAAGTTGACGTCGAGGTCACCACTGGCGAGGCCGGTGTAGACCGGGCCCACGTCCATCTGCTTCAGGTTGAGCTTGTAGCCCTTCTTCTGCAGAACGTGCTTCCACAGGTACGTGACGGCGACGTCCTCGTCCCAGGGGAACCAGGCGACGTTCACGGGGCGCTTGGCCTCGGCCGGGGGGCCCTGCTTGACCGGGGCGACCTTGTTGACGAAGCCGGGGTTCTTCTTCAGCCACGCCTTCACGGCGTCCGGCTGCTTGCCCTTGCCGACCTTGTTGATCTCGGCCTCAAGACTCGTGAGCTGCTTCTCGCTCATCTTGAAGTTCTTGATCCACTTGTTGACCTCGGGGAAGTCCTTGCCGAAGCCCTTGCGGGCCAGCGAGTGCACCCCGTCGCCCTTGCCCCAGGCACCCTTCGGGTCCTTGAGCTTGGTGAGCTTGTAGTCGTTGTACGCCCAGTGCGGCGACCACAGCGTCGTCACGATCGGCTTCTTCGCGGCGTAGGCACGCTTCAGCTGCGCCAGCATGGCCGGCGTCGAGCTGTCGACGACCTTGTACTCCTTGTCGAGGCCGTACTCCTTGAGGACCTTGCTCTTGAGCAGGGCCATCTCGCCGGCGCTGGCCTCGATGCCGGTGATCTTGCCGCCGAACTTGTCGGCCTGGCCCTTCAAGTCCTCCATGGACTTGATGTCCTTCATGTACGAAGGCACCGCCAGCTCCAGGGACGTGGGGCCGTACCAGGAACCCAGGTCCTCGAGCTTCTTGCCGTACTTCTTCCAGTACTGGGCGTGCGTCGTCGGCAGCCACGAGTCGGTCTGGAAGTCGACGCTGCCGTCGGCGAGCGAGGTGTAGAGCGGGCCGGCGTCGAACTGCTTGGTCTCGACCTCGAAACCGCGCTGCTCCAGGATCTCCTTCCACAGGAACGTCGAGGCGACGCCCTCGTCCCACGGGATGTAGCCGATGGAGATCTTCTTGCCCTGGCCGACGTCGGTGGACGCGGCGGCCGGCGAGGTCGCGGCGTTGTTCTGGCCGAACATGCCCATACCGCCCGCGACGAGCGCGAGGACGACGACTCCGACCACGGCGACGGCCGGGCGGGGGCGGTACGACCAGATCTTCAGACCGTGCGTGGCCCGCAGCTTGGCCAGCGCGCGGCGGCCGAGCGGGGAGACCTGCTGGCCGAGCGAGCTGGTCATGCGGTCCAGGTAGACCGCGAGGATCACGATGGAGATACCGGCCTCGGCGCCCAGGCCGACGTTCAGCTGGCCGATGGCCTCATTGACCGAGCCACCGAGACCGCCGGTGCCGACCATGCCCGCGATGGCGGCCATCGACAGGCCCAGCATGATGACCTGGTTGACACCGGCCATGATCGTCGGGAGCGCCAGCGGCAGCTGCACGCGCCACAGGGTGTTGCTGGGCTTGGTGCCGAACGCGTCGGCGGCCTCGACCAGCTCCTTGTCGACCTGCCGGATGCCCAGCTCGGTCATGCGCACGCCCGGCGGCACCGCGAAGATCAGCGTCGCGACGATACCGGCCGGGGCACCCGAACCGAAGAACAGGATGGCGGGGATCAGGTAGACCATCGCCGGCAGCGTCTGCATCAGGTCGAGGACCGGACGGAACAGATTGCTGATCCGGTTGGAGCGGGCCGCCCAGATGCCGAGCGGCACACCGATGATGAGCGCGATGACCGTCGACACGAGGACGAGCGAGAGCGTCATCATCGCTTCGTCCCACAGCTCCAGGTTCTGGATGAACCAGAACCCGACGAAGGTCAGTACTCCGCCGAGTGTGCCGCGCAGCCAGAACGCGATGACGGCGAAGATGCCCGCCAGCAGGAGCGGCTCGGGGGCCTGAAGGACGTCGGTCAGGCCGTTGTAGACGCCGTTGAAGATGTCCTCGAAGAAGCCGAACAGCCAGTCGAGGTGGGTCAGCATCCACTGGACGATGCTGTTGACCCAGTCACCGAAGGGAATCCTAGGCACCGGCATTCACCTTCTCGGCGGGCTCGTCGCCCTCGCCACGCGGCGACGGGACGGCGTCCTTCTTGTCCTTCGTGAGGCCGTCGGCCTCACCCTTCGTACCGTTCTCGACGGTCTTCATCGGCTCGCCGAGCACGGCGAGCAGCCGCTCGCGCGGCACCACGCCCTGGAGCTCGCCGTCGTCGTTGACGACGGCGACGGGTATCTCGCTCGCCGAGCACGGCGTGAACAGGTCGATGATCGGCGCGTCCTGGTGGACCTTCGCCGGGGCATCGGCCATGTCGTAGCCGTCTTCCGCGTCGGCCATGATCGCGCTCGCGCTCAGCACGCGGGAGCGGTCGACGTCCTGCGTGAAGGAGGCCACGTAGTCGTTGGCCGGCGTGACGAGAATGTCCTCGGAGCTGCCGATCTGGACGATCCGGCCGTCACGCATGACGGCGATGTTGTCGCCCAGACGCATGGCCTCGTTGAGGTCGTGCGTGATGAAGACGATCGTCTTCTTCAGCGTCTTCTGCAGCTCCAGGAGCTGGTCCTGCATGTCGCGCCGGATCAGCGGGTCGAGCGCGCTGAAGGACTCGTCCATCAGCAGCAGGTCGGCGTCGGTGGCCAGCGCCCGGGCCAGGCCCACACGCTGCTGCATACCGCCGGACAGCTCGTCGGGGAAGGACTTCTCCCACCCCTCCAGACCGGCCAGGCGCAGCGCCTCGACCGCCCGCTCCTCGCGCTCGGCACGGGGCACGCCCTGCACCTCCAGGCCGTAGCCCGCGTTCTCCATCACCGAGCGGTGCGGGAACAGCGCGAAGTGCTGGAACACCATGCTGATCTTGTGGGAGCGCACCTGGCGCAGCTCCTTGGGAGCCAGCGCCGTCAGGTCCTGTCCGTCGAAGCGGACGTGTCCCGCGGTCGGCTCCAGGAGTCCGTTCAGCATGCGCAGGAGCGTGGACTTACCGGATCCCGACAGACCCATGACGACGAAGATCTGGCCGGACTCGACCGTGAACGACGCGTCGATCACGGCCGCGGTGGTTCCCTCCGCGCGCAGCTCCTCACGGTCTGCACCGCTGCGGAGCTTCTCCACAGCCTCATCGGGTCGTCTGCCGAACACCTTGTACAGGTCTTCGGCTTCAAGCCTGGACACATACACCTCTCGGGTCGAAACAACACGGCCCGCCTCCCCCGCCGGCGGGCCGTAGAGCGATACGGATCCGTCCGCCTGACCGGTCGACCTCAATAGTTGAAGTACGTACCGGCACCGCTCCGTGGCGGCGCCTGCCCTCGTTTATCTGAAACAAACGGGGAAGTTACCCAGTTCACACCGTGTTCACCCATGCTGATCACGCGCTCACAATCGGTGACTGTCGGTGGCGTGCGGCATGATGCGAACGTGACCCAGACGACATCCACGACAGGATCGGCGGCCGGGACGGACCGCCGCCTGATGCTGCTCGACACCGCATCTCTGTACTTCCGGGCCTACTTCGGGGTGCCGGACTCGGTGAAGGCCCCGGACGGCACCCCGGTGAACGCGGTGCGCGGGCTCCTCGAATTCATCACCCGCCTCGTGCACGACCACCGCCCCACCCATCTGGTGGCGTGCATGGACGCGGACTGGCGCCCCCAGTGGCGCGTCGACCTCATCCCCTCGTACAAGGCGCACCGCGTCGCCGAGGAGACGGCGGCCGGGACGCCGGACGAGGAGGAGATCCCGGACACCCTCTCCCCCCAGGTCCCGGTCATCGAGGCCGTGCTCGACGCGGTGGGCATCGCGCGCGTGGGCGTGGCGGGGTACGAGGCGGACGACGTGATCGGCACGTTCACGGGGCGCGCCGCGGAGCCGGTCGACATCGTCACCGGGGACCGCGACCTCTTCCAGCTGGTCGACGACAAGCTGGAGCGCCGCGTGCTGTATCCACTGAAGGGCGTCGGCACCCTCCAGGTGACGGACGAGGACCTGCTCCGCGAGAAGTACGGGGTGGACGGCGCCGGATACGCGGACATGGCGCTGCTGCGCGGCGACCCGAGCGACGGGCTGCCGGGCGTGCCCGGCATCGGCGAGAAGACGGCGGCGAAGCTGCTCGCGAGTTACGGCAACCTGGCCGGGATCATGGCGGCGGTCGACGACCCGAAGTCGAAGCTGACGCCGACGCAGCGCAAGCGGCTCGACGAGGCGCGCCCGTATCTGGCGGTGGCGCCGACGGTGGTGCGGGTCGCGGGCGACGTTCCGCTGCCGGAGGTGGACACGGCGCTGCCGCACGAGCCGCACGACGCCGCGGCCCTTGAGGAGTTGGCCGCCCGCTGGGGCTTGGGAGGTTCTTTGCAGCGACTCCTCAGCACCCTCTCAGAATGAGGTGTTAGCTTAGGTATACCTAACTAACAGTGGATCGAGGGAGACCGCCCATGGCCGAGCGCCCCGCACGCCCGCCCCGCAAGGCCCGCTCCGCACGGGTCGTGCGCGCCGAGAGCCTCACACCTCACATGCGGCGGGTGGTGCTCGGCGGTGAGGGGCTCGCGGACTTCCCGCAGGAGCTCGAACACACCGACCATTACGTGAAGTTGCTCTTCGCCCCGGCCGGGGTGACCTACGAGGAGCCCTTCGACATGGCCAGGATCCGCGAGGAGCTGCCCCGCGACCAGTGGCCCGTGACCCGCACGTACACGGTGCGCGCCTGGGACCCGAAGGCGCTCGAGCTCACCCTCGACTTCGTGGTGCACGGCGACCAGGGCCTGGCCGGGCCCTGGGCCGCGAGTGTCACCGGCGGCGAGACCATCCACATGATGGGCCCCGGCGGCGCCTACCACCCCGACACGTCGGCGGACTGGCACCTGATCGCCGGTGACGAGAGTGCCCTGCCGGCGATCGCCGCCGCCCTCGAAGCGCTGCCCGAGGGCGCGCGGGCGCACGCCTTCGTCGAGGTCGAGGGCCCCGAGGAGGAGCAGAAGATCGACTCCTCGGTCGAGGTCACCTGGCTGCACCGCGCGGGCCGCCCGGTCGGCCAGGCGCTCATCGCCGCGGTGACCGGACTGGACTTCCCGGAGGGCCGCCCGCAGATGTTCGTGCACGGCGAGGCGGGCTTCGTGAAGGAGCTGCGCCGGCATCTGCGGATCGACCGCGCCGTCCCGCGCGAGGACCTGTCGATCTCCGGCTACTGGCGCCTCGGGCACAACGAGGACGGCTGGCAGGCCTCGAAGCGCGACTGGAACGCGCAGGTGGAGGCCGAGCAGGAGGCCTGAGCCGGCGCCCCGGCCGCCGTACCCTTTCCCTCTGTGAGAAGACGCAAGCGCCCCGCACCGCCGCCCTCCCCGCTCCCGCAGCGCGAAGGCATCGACGCCGTCCGCGTACGGATGCCGGAGGGCGGGCCGGGGCGCACCGTCCGGGACCACCTCGTGCACACGCTGCCCGCCGAGGACACGGTGATCGACCGGATGATCGCGCAGGGGGCGTTCGTGACCGCGGACGGGCTTCCGGTCACCGCCGAGAGCCCCTACGAGGTGGGCGGCAGCGTGTGGTTCCACCGCGAGCTCGCGCCCGAGGTCCCCGTCCCGTTCCCCGTCGAGGTCGTGTACCGCGACGAGCACATCGTGGTCGCCGACAAGCCGCACTTCCTCGCCACGACGCCACGCGGCAGCCATGTCACCGAGACCGCGCTCGCCCGGCTCCGCCGCGACCTCGGCATCGAACGGCTGAGCCCGGCGCACCGCCTCGACCGCCTCACGGCCGGACTCGTCCTGTTCGTGGTGCGGCCCGAGGAGCGCGGCCACTACCAGACCCTGTTCCGCGACCGCCTGGTCACCAAGCGGTACGAGGCCGTCGCCGCGTACGACCCGGGGGTGGAACTCCCCGTCACCCTGCGCGGCCGCATCGAGAAGGTGCCCGGACGACTCCCCGCCTTCGAGGTGCCGGGCGGCGAGCCGAACGCCGAGAGCCGTATCGAACTCGCCGAGCGCAAGGGGGACCTGGCGCTCTACCGCCTGACCCCGCACACCGGCAGGACGCACCAGCTGCGCGTCCACATGAACCGCCTCGGCCTGCCGATCCTCGGCGACCCGCTCTTCCCGGAGGTCGCCGACCGCGCGGCGGACGACGACTTCCGGCGCCCCCTCCAACTCCTGTCCCGGACCCTTGAGTTCAGGGACCCGGTGAGCGGCCGCGAGCACCGCTTCGCGAGCCGAAGGGAACTCACGGCCTGGACCGCGTACGAGGAGTGGGAGCAGGGGCCCGTCTAGCCACCCGGTGGTTCAGGGGCCCGGTTCACTCACCGCGCCACCAGCGCAGGAAGCGCTGCCAGACGCCGAGCCCGACCTGCTCCTGCGGGTTCGGCTGCGCGTACGAGTACGGGGGCTGCGCGGCCGGTTCGGGGGCCGCCGGAGCCGCGGGCGCGGGCATGGGCGCCGTCGCGGCCGGCGGCGTGGGCACCGCACCCGACGTGATCTTCCAGTCCGGCCGCTGCGAGGGCAGCTGCCCCGGCTGGGACTTCACGTCCTGCGGCGGACGCGGCGAGAAGTCCACCGGCAGCTCCACGAGGTGCCGCCCCATGATCGTCGAGGTCCACCGCAACTCGCTCTCGGGGACCTCGAGTTCGGCGTCAGGCAGGCGCATCAGGAACGCGTCGACCCCGATCTCCGCCACCGCGCGCCCGATGTCCTGCCCGGGGCACTCGTGCGGGCCGCCGCCGAACGCGAGGTGCGAGCGGTTGCCCATCATGTGGGCGCCGGGTTCGGGCCGTACCCTCGGGTCCGCGTTGCCCGGCTGGATGCCGAAGATCAGGCCGTCCCCCGCACGGATCCGCTGACCGCCCAGTTCCGTGTCCGCCTTGGCGAAGTAGCCGACGTTGGCGCTGAACGGCGGCTCGTCCCACAGCGACTGCTCGACCGCCTCCGGCACGGTCATCTGCCCGCCGTTGAGCCGCGCGCGGAACCGGGGGTCGGTGAGCACCACCCGCAGCACGTTCGCGATGAGGTTGGCCGAACCCTCGTACGTGGCGATGAGGATGACCCGAAGATTCTGCGCGACCTCGTCGTCGGTGAGCCCCGAGGGAGCGGTGATCAGGGTGCTGGTGAAGTCGTCCTCGAGCGGCTGTGCGCGGCGCCGGACGGCGAGGTCCATCAGGATGCCCATCAGGTACTCGTTGCACGCGATCGCCGACTCGCCGCCCTTGAGCAGATCGCGGGTGGCCTGCACGATGCGCTCGCTGTACGCCTCGGGGGCGCCGAGCATCTCCAGCATCACCATCATCGGGAGGTGTTCGGCGAACTCGCCGACGACCTCGCAGCGGCCGCGCTCGGAGAACCGGTTGATGATCTCCTGCGTGGCCCTGTTGATGGAGCGGCGCAGCTCACGGTGCTCGACGGTCTCGACGGCGGCGGTGACCGGGCTGCGCAGCCGCAGATGCTCCGCGCCCTCCTCCATCGCGCACATGGGCTGAAAGGTGAAGACCGGGGCGAGCGGGTGCGTGGGCCCCGCGGTGCCGTCCTTGACGGCGGTCCAGTTCCGGGAGTCCCGGTTGAACAGGGAGGTGGTGCTCACCATCTGGAGGTTCTCGGTGTGCCCGAGCACCGCCCACATGGGGACGTCCTCGTGGATGAGCGCCGGGGCGACCGGGCCGTACTCGGCGCGGAGTTTCTCGTAGACACCGGCGAGGTCCGCGTCCGCCTCGGGACCGTAGAGCCGGCGAAGGCCGTCGGGACCGAGGGCGTGGGCGGGGCAGCCGGGCGGTGCGAGCGGGGAGTCTCCGGGTGCGTCGAATGCGGTGGGCGACTGCGAGGGCTGGGAGGGTGACGTCACGGGAATGCTCCGGTCGGTGTGGTTCGACGTAAGAAGAAGCGAACTACGTGCGGCAAAAGGGATGTTGAGCAGGCGTCAGGCGTGGTGCAGCGCCATCTCGTGCAGGAAGCGCATCAGCGTCAGCAGCACCTCGCGGCTCGACGCCCGGCGCCGCACGTCGCACTCGACGATGGGGACGTGCGGGTCCAGGTCGAGCGCCTTGCGCAGCTCCTCGGTGGGGTAGCGCGGCCCGTCGGGGAAGGCGTTGTTGGCGATCACGAACGGCACTCCGCGCTCCTCGAGCCGCCCGATCACGTCGAAGCTGACTTCGAGGCGGCGGGTGTCGACGAGCACGACGGCGCCGAGCGCGCCCTCGAACAGGCCGTTCCACAGGAACCAGAACCGCTCCTGTCCCGGCGTGCCGAAGAGGTACAGGACGAGTTCCTCGGTGATGCCGATCCGGCCGAAGTCCATGGCCACGGTGGTGGCGGTCTTGGTCTCCGAGCCGTAGTTGTCGTCGACGCCGATGCCCGCCTGCGTCATGGTCTCTTCGGTGGTGAGCGGGCGGATCTCGCTGACGGATCCGACCATGGTGGTCTTGCCGACACCGAAGCCGCCCACGATGACGATCTTCACGGCCGACGTGACGGTGTCGGGCAGTCGTTCCTCGGCCCGGGGACCGGGGATGTGCACGCTCATCGCGGTGTCGGTCCCGGCCGTGCTGTCAGAGCTTCTGTAGTCCATGCATCACCGCTTCGAGAAGGGAACGGTCCGCGACCGCGCCGCGGATCACCGGCGCGCGCGCCTGGACCAGCTCGGCCGCGAGGAGTTCGCCGAGCAGCACGGTGACCACGCTGAACGGCAGGGCAAGGTAGGCCGAGATCTCAGCCGTCGACAGGGGCGTCTTGCACAGGCGGATCACGGCGGCCTGTTCGGGCGGCGACGCCGGCGGCGGATCGCCGCGCGCCACGATCAGGGTCACCAGGTCGAGCGGCGCGCGGTCGCTCCCGTCGGTGCCGCCCGTGATGACGTACAGACGCTCGGGATCGGGCTTGCCGTCGCCCTGCTGCGCCCGGCGTTCGCGTTTGGGCGGCGGTTCCCTGAACGGGGGTTCGGGGGGACGGTGCGTCATACGGTCTGGCCGTTGCGCCGGGGCGGACTCGTCAGATGGGCGCCGATGCGGATGACGAGATCCCGCATCTGGTGGCTGACGAGGCCCGCGTCGACGAACTGGTCGGCGAGCACGGCGAGATACGCGCCCTTGCCCGCGGCCATCAGATAGAAGAAGCCGCCGTCGACCTCGATGATGACCATGTTCATCTTGCCGCTGCTCTCCGGGATCTCCGTGGCGACGGCGGAGGCGAGGGACTGAAGTCCCGCGCAGGCGGCGGCGATCCGGTCCGCGGCATCGGGATCACCGCCGTACCGGGCGATGCGCAGCCCGTCCGAGGAGAGCACGACCACCTGCTTCACATTGGGCACGCACTCGGCGAGCTCCTTGAGCATCCAGTCGAAATTGGCCCGCTGCTGGATCACTGACGGTCTCCCTCGTCGACCTGCTGGTTGTACGCGTCGTCATGCGGCTTGGCCGAGCCCTCCGGCTCCTGCGCGGGGTGCTGCCCCACCCCGTCGGCCGCCCCGGCCTGGCCCCCCTCGGGCTTCAGTCCGTTCATGAACGCCTCGACCCACAGGCCGGGTTCGGGCTGTTCGGCCCCGCCGTGTCCGTACTGCTCCCCGGTCGGGGCGGAGGCCGGTGCCGGAGTCCCGTACGCCGCCGGGGCGGGGTCCGCCGCGGGTGGCGGCGTCGAGAGGTCCGGGTTGCGGGGCGTCACGATGATCTGGTCCTCGATGACCTTCGTGTCGTACTTCCTGCGCCGCTGCGGCAGCCCGTTGGCCCGCCATTCCGTGACCACGGGTACGTCGTCCTCCATCGCGGCGACGAGCGGGGCGGAGGGGCGCGGGCCCGTGACGGGACGGGGTCCCGTGGTGGGGCGACGCGTCTTCTTCAGCCGCGGCTCCTCCTTGACCGGCAGGCCCTTGTGGTCGACGCGCGGCACGGCGGAGGCGCCGATGCCGTGGGCGAGACCCGGGGCGTGCTGGGTGCTCATCATGTCGCGCGGCACGACGAGCACCGCGCGCACGCCGCCGTACGCGGACTGGCGCAGCGAGATCTGCATGTCGTACATCGCGCAGAGCCGGCCCACGATCGCCAGGCCGAGTCGCGGGCTCTCGCCGAGGTCGTTGAGGTCGTAGCCGGCCTTGGCCTTCTCCAGCATGCCCTCGGTCTTGCGGCGCTGCTCCTCGCTGAGGCTGACGCCGCCGTCCTCGATCTCGATGGCGACGCCGGTCTGCACCTCGACCGCGGTGACGTGCACGCGGGTGGTCGGCGGCGAGTAGCGGGTCGCGTTGTCGAGGAGTTCGGCGCAGGCGTGGATGACGGGCTCGACGGAGACGCCCTTGATGGCCACGTCGCAGATCGCGTGCAGATCGATGCGCGGGTACTCGAGGATGCGCGACATGGCGCCGCGCAGCACGCTGTAGAGCTTGACCGGCTTGGGCCACTGCCGCCCGGGGCGGGCGCCGCCGAGGACGGTGACGGAGTCGGCGAGGCGGCCGATCAGGGCCGTGCCGTGGTCGACGCGCAGCAGGTCGTCGAAGACCTCCGGGTTGCGGCCGTGGTCCTCCTCCATCTCGCGGAGTTCCTCGGCCTGCTTGTGCACGATGGCCTGGACGCGACGGGCTACGGAGACGAAGGCGCGCTGCGCCGCGTCCCGCATCGTGATCTCCCGGTCGATCTGCTTGAGCGCCACGCTCATCAACTCGCGCTCGCCCGGCGTGACATCACGGAAGGCGGGCTCTGCATCGCATGTGTTGCGGACGGCGTCGTACGGCCGGTCGCCTGCGGACATCCGGTACAGGGCGTGCGGGAAGACCTCCTTGGCCACCCGCATGGTGCGCTGTTCCTGGGCGGCTATGCGGGCTTCCAACTCGGCCACGTGCCGGGTGTATCGGGTGCGCTGCGCCCTGTTGACGCGGCCGCGGCGGACCGCCTCGGCCGAGACGGCGAGCACGAGGAGCACGCCGAGCGCGCCGCACAGGGCGACGGCAGGGCGGGCGGGCTCCGTGACCAGGGCGGCGGCTGCTCCGGTGGCGGCCGCCAAGACCATGGCGGGCAGCAACAGCACGCGCAGATAGGGGACTTCTCGGCCACCGGGAGGCGATTGAACACTCACCATGTATGCCCTCTGAACGGTCGGGTCTGGGACGTCGGAGATTCAGGATGGTTCGGCACACTTGACGTACGCCGCATCACGGAACTTCGGCGCATAGGGGAACAAGCGGCCGAATTCATCCCAACTCGGTGCGCTGCGAGCGAGCTTAGTCCCGCCAGATCATTGCCGTGTCATATTCAGCAAGGCCCTGAAATCGGCCCCACGACAGGAATACACTCGCTCCATTTACACGCTCGGTCGCGATTCGCACACATGGAGCAATGACGTCCGCGCGCACGAACACGCCCGAACGCAGCGGCGGGCCCACCTGGCATCCAGGTGGGCCCGCCGACGTACGTCCTGCTCCTGCTCCTGTGCCGCTACCCCACCGAGGAGTAGGCGACGACTCCCCTGCGCACGGCGTCCACGGCCTTGCGCGCGTTCTTCCCCACCGTGGAACCCTCGGTGGGCGCGGCCGCCGCGATCTGCCCCAGCACGTCGATGACCTGCTTGCACCAGCGCACGAAGTCGCCGGCCGGCATCTCGGCCTCCCGCAGCACCTCGTCGAGCCCCTTGCCGGAGGCCCACTGGTACGCGATCCAGGCGAAGCCGAGGTCGGGCTCGCGCTGGCCGACCCCCTCCGCCTGGTTGATCCGGAACTCCTCCTCCAGGGCGTCGAGCCGCCCCCAGATCCGCACCATCTCGCCGAGCGCCGCCTTCGCCCTGCCCGCGGGCAGCTTGGGCGCGAGGGCGTCGTCCGCGACGCGCGCCTCGAACACCAACGCCGAGACGCACGCGGCGAGTTCGGCCGGGTTCAGGTCCTCCCAGACGCCGTCCCGCAGGCACTCGCTGGCGAGCAGGTCCAGCTCTCCGTAGAGGCGGGCGAGCCGCTTGCCGTGCTCGGTCACCTCGTCGCCGCGCAGATAGTCCATCTCCGTCAGGAGCTTGACGATCCGGTCGAAGGTCCGCGCGATCGTGTTGGTGCGCCCCTCGATCCGCCGCTCCAGCTGCCCGGTGTCCCGCTTCAGCCGGTAGTAGCGCTCGGCCCACCGCGCGTGGTCCTCGCGGTCCGAGCAGCCGTGGCACGGATGCGCCCGCAGCTCGGCCCGCAGCCGCGTGATCTCGCGGTCGTCGGCGGCCTGCGAGCGGCCCTTCTTCTTGTGCCGGTCCGGCACGATGTGGCCGGCCTTGGTGCGCAGCGCGGAGGCGAGGTCCCGCCGGGACTGCGGCGAGCGCGGGTTGAACGACTTCGGGATCCGCATCCGCTCCAGCGCCTCGACCGGCACCGGGAAGTCGATCGAGGCGAGCCGCTTGACCTGGCGCTCGGCGGTCAGCACCAGCGGTCTCGGCCCGTCGTGGTGCTCGAAACCGCGGTGCCCGTTGGACCGGCCGGCCGGAATGCCCGGGTCGAGGACGAGCGCGAGGCCCGCGAACTTCCCCGTCGGCACGTGGATCACGTCACCGGGCTTCAGCTTCTCCAGCGCGGCCGCCGCCTGCGCGCGCCGCTGCGCCGCGCCCTGCTTGGCCAACTCGGTCTCGCGGTCCTTGAGTTCGCGCCGCAGCCGGGCGTACTCCTCGAAGTCGCCGAGGTGGCAGGTCATGGACTCCTTGTAGCCCTCGAGCCCTTCCTCGTTCTTCTGCACCTGCCGCGAGATGCCCACGACCGAGCGGTCCGCCTGGAACTGCGCGAAGGACGTCTCCAGGAGCTCCCTGGAGCGGTGCCGACCGAACTGCTCGACCAGGTTCACCGCCATGTTGTACGACGGCCGGAAGCTCGACTTGAGCGGGTACGTACGCGTGCCCGCGAGCCCCGCCAGGTACTCGGGGCTGAAGCCGCGCTGCCACAGCACCACGGCGTGGCCCTCGACATCGATGCCGCGCCGTCCTGCGCGGCCCGTGAGCTGCGTGTACTCGCCGGGCGTGATGTCCGCGTGCTGCTCGCCGTTCCACTTGACGAGCTTCTCAAGGACCACCGACCTGGCGGGCATGTTGATGCCGAGCGCCAGGGTCTCCGTCGCGAACACGGCCTTCACCAGGCCGCGCACGAACAGCTCCTCGACGACCTCCTTGAACGTCGGCAGCATGCCCGCGTGGTGTGCGGCGATGCCGCGCTCCAGGCCTTCGAGCCACTCGAAGTAGCCGAGGACGTGCAGGTCCTCGTCGGGAATCGCCGCCGTGCGCTCCTCGACTATCGAGCGGACCTCGGCCCGCGCGTCCTCGTCGTTGAGCCGCAGGCCCGCGTACAGGCACTGCTGGACGGCGGCCTCGCAGGCGGCCCGGCTGAAGATGAACGTGATGGCGGGCAGCAGGCCCTCGGAGTCGAGCCGCTCGATGACCTCGGGGCGGCCCGGCGTCCAGATCCTGGAGCGCTGTCTGCGCTCCCGCTCCCGGTCGGCCTCGCGCATGTGCCGGCCGCGTCTGCGGTCCTGGTACGAGGGGCGGCTGGCCTCCATGCGCGCCATCCGCGTCAGGTCGGGGTTGACCGCCTTCTTGCTGCCCTCGCCCTCCTCGAAGAGGTCGTACATCCGGCGCCCGGCCAGCACGTGCTGGAACAGCGGCACGGGCCGGTGCTCGGAGACGATCACCTCGGTGTCGCCGCGCACGGCGTCGAGCCAGTCGCCGAACTCCTCCGCGTTCGACACCGTCGCCGACAGGGAGACGAGTGTCACGGACTCCTGGAGGTGAATGATCACCTCTTCCCAGACGGCGCCGCGGAAGCGGTCGGAGAGGTAGTGCACCTCGTCCATCACGACGTAGCCGAGCCCGAGGAGCGACTGCGAGCCCGCGTAGAGCATGTTGCGCAGCACCTCGGTGGTCATCACGACCACCGGCGCGTCACTGTTCACACTGTTGTCGCCCGTGAGCAGGCCGACCTTGTCCGCGCCGTAGCGCTTCGCGAGGTCCTGGTACTTCTGGTTCGACAGGGCCTTGATGGGGGTCGTGTAGAAACACTTCTTGCCCTGCTGAAGGGCAAGGTGTACGGCGAACTCGCCGACGATCGTCTTGCCGGAGCCGGTGGGCGCCGCGACCAGGACGCCCTTGCCCGCCTCCAGCGCCTGGCACGCCTCGATCTGGAAGGGGTCGAGGCCGAAGTCGTACATCTCGCGGAAGGTCGCGAGCGCGGTGGCCTGCTCGGCGGCCCGCTGACGGGCTGCCGCATACCGCTCGGCCGGGGAGAGGTCCTCTGTCATCGTGCTTTCCAGCCTACCGACGACCACTGACATCGGACGATCATTATCCGGCAAGGCCCCCGGCGGGGTCTCAGGTGAGGATCCGCACCGCCCCCGGCACGCACTCCGCGACCAGCGGCAACGCGCCGACCGGCTCCCCGTCCGCGTAGCCCGTGATGCCCTCGGCGGCCAGCTCGACACGCGCGGCCCGGTACACGCTCACCGCCGGGTGGTCGAGGTGCGTCCCCTTGTAGACGCGCGGGAACACCTTCAGCAGGGTCGTGCGGGAGCAGTCGCCGACCACGGTCACGTCGAACAGGCCGTCGCCGATGTCGGCGTCCGCGCAGATCCGCATGCCGCCCCCGTACGAGGCCCCGTTGCCGACGGCGATCAGGGTCGCGGGGACCTCGCGCACGGAGCCGTCGTCGAGGGTCAGCTTGAACGGCACCGCCTTGAAGGTGGCCAGTTCCAGCGCGATCGCCAGGTCGTACTTGAAGCGGCCGAGCGGGAGCCGCATCCGGTTGCCGCGGTCGTTGACGCGGGAGTCGAAGCCGGAGGCGAGCACGGTGCCGAACCAGTGTTCTCCGATCCGGCCGAGGTCGACCTCGCGGATCAGCGAGCCCTTCAGCGCCTCGGCGACGAGCCCGCCGGCCGCGGCCGGGTCGCGGATCGGCAGCCCGAGCGTGCGGGCGAAGTCGTTGCCGGTGCCCACCGCGACGATCCCAAGCGGCGTGTCGGTCCCGGCGACCGCCTGCAGCGCCAGGTTCACGAGGCCGTCCCCGCCGACGGCCACCAGCGCCCCGGTGCCCTCCGCCACCGCCGCACGCGCGCGTGCGAGGGCGTCGTCGGCGTCCGTGCCGACGACGGTGCGCACCTGGAATCCGGCGGCCCGCAAAGCCGAAGCGGCCGGCTGCGCAGCGCGTGCGCCCCGGCCGCGTCCCGCGGTGGGATTGACGAAGAGGGTGATCTCACTGCTCACGGGCGGACACTAACAAGTGCCCGGCCCCGAACTGGAGTTACCTCAGGTCACATCGTCGTAACCGTTGACCCGGTCCGTGCGGGTCGCCGTGTCCGAGCGCTCGGCGGTCGCCTGCTCGGGGAGCGCCCGGCTCGCCGGCACGGACTCGATCTCGCCGATGTCCTCGGGCGTCAGGTCGAGCTCGGAGGCCTCGTCGTCATCGGGCCCCGCGGCCTCGCTCAGCCGCCTGCGCCGGTCGTTGAGGAGCGAGAAGAGCACCGCTCCGAAGTAGAGGACCCAGATGGGGCCCGCGAGCGCCAGCATGGTCAGCGGGTCCGTGCTCGGCGTCGCGACGGCGGCGAACACCGTGATGCCCATGATCATCGCGCGCCACCAGCCGAGCATCCGCCTGCCGGTGATCGCCCCGATCAGGTTGAGGAAGATGAGCAGCAGCGGCAGTTCGAAGGCGAGGCCGAAGACGAGCACCATGCGCAGCACGAGGTCGAGGAGGTCGTCGAGCGGCAGCAGGTTCTGGGCGTTGCCCGGAGTGAACTCGATGAGGACCTTGGCCGTCGTCGGCAGCACCGAGTAGGCGAAGTAGGCGCCGGCCACGAAGAGCGGCGCACCCGTGCCGACGAACGCGTATGCGTACTTCTTCTCGTGCCGGTGCAGTCCGGGGGCCACGAAGCCCCAGAGCTGGTACAGCCAGACCGGCGAGGCGGCCACGACACCGGCCATCAACGACACCTTCAGCGCCAGCGTGAAGGGGGTCAGCAGACCATTGAGCGTGATCTGGGCGCAGGGCTTGTCCGACGTGGACTTCGCCAGCTCCGAGAACGACTGCTCACAGCCGACCGAGTCGAGGATCGGCCGGGTGATCAGGTTGATGATGTCGTTGTAGAAGAACGCGGCAACGACCGTGATCGCGACGACGGCCAGGAGCGCCTTCGCGAGCCGGTTGCGGAGCTCACGCAGGTGCTCCGCGAGCGGCATCCGCCCCTCGGGATCCTTCTCCTGTTTGCGGGCAGACTTGAGCAACCCACGTCCTCATCTCGTGCGGCAGGCCGCCATGGCAGGGGCGGCCTTCGATCAGCTCTTGGTCGTCTGGTTCGTCTGCTCGTTCACGGGACGCGAGCTGTCCACGTCACCGGGGGCCGCCTTGATGGTGCGCTGCGCCGACGTCGAGGCGTCCTGCGGCGAGTCCGCGGGAGCGGCCGACTTGTCGCCGCCCTCGCTCTTCATGGCCTTGGCCTCGCTCTTGAGGATGCGGGCCGACTTGCCCAGCGAACGCGCCATGTCGGGAAGCTTCTTCGCGCCGAACAGCAGAATGACCACTACGAGGATCAGGATGATCTCGGGTGCACCGAGCCTTCCGAACATATCCGTTTACCTTCTCACTGAGGCGGCAGGGGGCGGGGCTGCCGGTACCGATCGGACCTCGGACTGTTGTCCGACCACCGTGCTGGCAGCGATCGTATCCCGTGGGGGTAAACACGAGGCAATCCCCATGCATCCTCCCAATTGCGGACCGCGCCTCACTACCGGACCGCCAAAGGGAGCGTACCCGCCGACCACGACAACGGGACAGGCCGCGACGGTAAAGCGCTTTCCACGCTCCCGCCGAGGGCGCCGACGGGCCGTCAGGCCACGTCGCCGCCGGCCTTCGCGACTCCTACGGCGGCCCGCTCGAGATCCTCCGCCGCGCGGTTGATCCGCTGCGTGGTGTCGGCCACTTGACGCCCGAGGCGCTGCGCCTCGGCAAAGACCCGCACCGCGAGGACCGCCAGCACGGCGAGCCCCACAAAACCCACAGCAACCGCCAGCATCGCCCAGAACATGCGCCGAGCCTAGACGGTCTGGTGGAGGCGCAGCGTGCGCACCCCGCCACCGGTGAGGAGTTCGATGATGCGCTCACCGGCGGGCTTGCGCACCAAGGTCTCGCACTCGGGACAGGTGAACGAGTAGAACGTGGTGCGGCTGCTGCCCCCGATCGCCAACCGGATCGCCGAGGCGGCCAGTTCGAAGCTGGCGCGACAGTCGGGGCAGGCGGCCCTGAAGACGACGGGCGCCACGGCGGACGCCGTGGCGGGCATTTCGGCAATGTCAGTGAAACCGGCCACACCAGTCATGTCACACACCTCGCACCTTTTGTCCGTTGTGCACCGTACGTCGCGCCGCAACGCCGGGGATCCGGGGGCTCCGTCAACTCCCTCACGCCACCCCGTCGTACGCCGCGAGCGCCTCGCGCGCCGCGTCCCGTGCGCTGGTCGCCAGGTCGGCGGGCGCCACGATGTGCCCGTCCCTGCCGAGCCGCAGCGCGAGCCGGCGCAGCGAGGACGGGTCCGGCGTGCGCAGCGTGATCCGCAGCCCGCCGTCCGGCTGCTCCTCCGCGCTGTCGTGCGGGTAGTACTCGGCGACCCAGCGCCCGCCGGGGCCGACCTCGACGACCACCTCGGGGTCCTCGGCCGCCGGCTGCACAAGCCCCTCGGACAGGTCCCGCAGCTCGACCTCCGGCGGCGCCGACGGCTCGTCCAGGACCTTGATCTCGGCGACCCGGTCGAGCCGGAACGTCCGCCGCGCCTCCGAACGCCGGCACCACGCCTCTACGTAGGTGTGGCCGACGCTCACGAGCCGGATCGGGTCGATCTCCCGCTCGGTCACCTCGTCCCGCGCGGGCGAGTAGTAGCGGATCCACAGCCGGCGCCGCTCCGAGATCGCCCGGTCGACGTCCGCGAAGACGCCGCCCTCCGACTCGAAGGTGACACTCAGGCGCGCACTCGCACCCGCCACCTCACCGGCCGCGGCCTCCAGCTTCGCGGTCGCCCGCAGCAGCGCGAGCCGGTCGCTCTCCCGCAGCCCCGGCAACGTGGCCACCGCGCGAGCGGCCACCAGAAGCGCGGTCGCCTCGTCGGCCGCGATCCGCAGCGGCTCCGCGACATCATCCGGGTTGTGCCACCAGATGCGGTCGCCGTCGGTGTCGATGTCCAGCAGATCGCCGCCCCGGAAGCTCGTCCCGCACAGCGGCAGCACGTCCAGGTCGGAGATCAGCTCGTCCTCGGTGATGCCGAAGGCCCGCGCGACATCCTCCACGCGCGCGCCGGGGCGCTCGCGCAGATACGTCACCAGGGACAGCATCCGGCGGGTCTGGTCGATGGCGTTGGCAGCCATGGTTGTTCGTACTCCCCCTCAGCCCTTGGCCACCGCGCGCAGCCGGTCCACGACATCGGCCCGCAGTTCGGCGGGCTCCAGCACCACCACGTCCGGGCCGAACTCCACGAGCCAGGCGTCGAGACCGTGCCCGTACGGGATCACCACCTCGTCCCAGCCGTCGCCCAGATCGCGCACGGAACCGGCCTTCGCGCGCAGCGGATAGCCGGCGCCCGCCCGCAGCCTGATCAGCGCGGAGCGGTCGGCGGTCTCCCCCGCCCAGCTCGCGACGGTCTCCCGCACGGTCACCACGTCCGGCACCCGCACCTGGAACTGCCCGGCGCGCGAGCGCACCTTGCCGGTGATCCGCGACAGCCGGAAGACCCGCTCGGCCTGCCGGTCGCGGTCCCAGCCCGCGAGATACCAGTGACCGCGCCAGCACTCCAGGGCCCACGGCTCCACGTGCCGCTGCTCGGGCCGGGCGGCCGTGGCCTTGCGGTAGTCGAAGACGACGGGACGCCGGTCGCGGCAGGCCAGCATCAGCGGCTCGAACGATGCCTCGTGCGCCGGAATCCGCGGCTCGAGCGCGCCATGGCCCTCGTACGGGTCCACGTCCTCGGGCATCCCGGCCGCGCGCAGCTTCTGCAGCGCGCCGCTCGCCGCGCCCGCGAGACGGGCCTGCTGCCAGACCTTCGCGGCGAGACCGAGGGCGGCGGCCTCCTCCGCGTCGAGCGTGACGGGCGGCAGTCGGTTGCTGTCGCGTCCGGCCAGATAGCCGACCTCGCCGTCCAGGTTCTCCACGGTCTCGATGACCAGGCCGAGCTCGCGCAGATCGTCCTTGTCGCGCTCGAACATCCGGTTGAAGGAATCGTCGCTGCCCGCCTCGAGATAGGCCTCGATGGATCCGCGCAGCTCGCGCTTGCTCAGCGGGCGCCGCGTCCCGAGCAGACACAGCGCCAGATTCATCAGCCGCTCGGCCTTGGCAATCGCCATCGACGCCCTCTCCTCAGGTGACTCCCGACGGACGACCGTACCGCTCGGGAGTGTCGCGGCAAAAGCCGAGGGCCCATGCCAACAGGCATGGGCCCTCGGATGACCGCTTGCGGTCAAGGTGTGACTGGCTCAGACGGCGATCAGGTCACACACGAAGATCAGCGTCTCGCCGGGGGCGATGCGGCCGCCACCGGCGCCACGGTCGCCGTACGCGAGGTGCGCCGGGATGGTCAGCCGGCGACGGCCGCCGACCTTCATGCCCTGCACGCCCTTGTCCCAGCCCGCGATGACCTGACCGGCGCCGAGCTGGAACTCCAGCGGGTTGCCCCGGTTCCAGGAGGCGTCGAACTCCTCGCCGGTCGAGAAGGACACACCCACGTAGTGGACCTTCACGAAGTCGCCGGCCTTCGCTTCGGCCCCGTCACCCTCCCAGATCTCCTCGATCTGGAGGTCCGTCGGTGCGTCACCGATCGGGAAGTCGACCTCGGGCTTGTCGATGTTCACGTGAAGCGCTCCTGCTTGTTGACTGCTCTGCAACCGGGACAGTCTGCCATCTTCCGCAGCGCGGTGCGTGACGGCTCAGTGCGCGGCGAGGATGTCGACGGTGAAGACCAGCGTCGAGTTGGCCGGCAGCGTCTTGCCCTGCGCCTTCTTGCCGTACGCCTGCTCCGGCGGGATCACCAGGAGCACCCGGTCGCCGACGTGCTTGCCGACGAGCCCGCTGTCCCAGCCCTTGATGACCTGACCGGCGCCGATCGGCGTCGTGAACGGCTGACCGCTCTTCCAGGACGAGTCGAACAGCTCGGCCTTCTTCTTGCCCTCGTTGATCTTCCAGGCGGCACCGCTGTACTGCATGGTGACCGTCTGGCCCTTCTTGACCTCGTCACCCTTGCCCTGGATCAGGACCTTGTCGACCAGGTCCTTCGGCGGGTCGCTCTTCGGGATCGAGATCGTCGCCGGCTCTTCCTTGTCGGCCTGGATCTGCGGCAGGTTCGACGGGATCGAGGCCTGCTTGCCCGCGGCCTTCTTCGGGATGACCTTGCCGACGTCCAGGGCGAAGACGAGCGTGTCCGAGCCCTTGATGCCCACCTGCTGGTTGCCCTGGCTGCCGAAGCCCGCGGCCGGCGGCGCCACGACGAGGACCCGGCTGCCCTCCTTCTGCCCGAGCACGGCCTGCGAGAACGCCGGAAGCTGACCCTCGGCGCCCGCGGTCACCATCTGGTCACCGCCGCCCTGCGCTCCGTAGGTGGAGCCGAGGTCCTTGCCGCCCTTCCAGACCTTGCCGGTGAAGTTCATCGACACCAGGTCGTTCTTCTTCACCGCGGGACCGTCGCCCTGGGACAACGTGTGCACGACGAACTTGTCGCTCGGGTCGCCCTTCGGCAGCGAGATCTTCGCCTGCTTGCCGTACGCCCCCGAGACCTTCGGCATCGGGTCGGCCTTGTCGACCGCCTTCGGCACTGCGCCCGGCTTCGACGAGGACGAGTCGGCCTTGTCCGCCGAATCCTTCTTGCCGTCGTCGCTGCCGCAAGCCGTCGCGGTCAGCGCCAGTGCCGGCACGATCAGTAGTGCTGCAAGTCGGCGTCGCACAGTGGTCCTCAAGTCGCTCGAATAGGGTCCGGCCACTCTAGGCCCTCCACCTGTCATTCCAAGGGACGGCCAGGGGCCTCGTACGAATGATTCGTACGAGGCCCCTGGCCGGTTTGCTCAGCGTGCGCGAGCGCACACCGGCGATCACATACCGGCGATCAACTTCTCCACCCGGTCGTCCACACTGCGGAACGGGTCCTTGCACAGCACCGTGCGCTGCGCCTGATCGTTCAGTTTCAGATGCACCCAGTCGACCGTGAAGTCCCGGCGCTGCTCCTGGGCACGGCGAATGAAGTCACCGCGCAGCCTCGCGCGCGTGGTCTGCGGCGGCACCGACTTGCCCTCGAAGATCTTCAGATCGTTGCAGATCCGCTTGGCCTGGCCCTTCTTCTCCAGGAGGTAGTAGAGACCGCGCTGCCGGTGGATGTCGTGATACGCGAGGTCTATCTGCGCGACCCTCGGGTGCGACATCGTCATGTTGTGCTTCGCGCGGTAACGCTCGATGAGCTTGTACTTCATGACCCAGTCGATCTCATTGCCCACCAGGTCCAGGTTCTCGGTCTCGATGGCGTCGAGCGTGCGGCCCCACAGCTCCAGGACCTGCTCCACGGTGCCGCTGCGAATACCCCTGCGCTCGCAGAAGTCCACGGCCTTCTCGTAGTACTCGCGCTGCACCTCGAGGGCCGAGGCCTCCCGGCCACTGGCGAGCCGCACCTTGCGGCGGCCCGTGATGTCGTGACTCACCTCGCGGATCGCCCGGATCGGGTTCTCCAGGGTGAGGTCCCGCATCACCGTGCCCGCCTCGATCATGCGCAGGACGAGATCGGTGGCGCCGACCTTCAGCAGCATCGTCGTCTCGGACATGTTCGAGTCGCCGACGATGACGTGCAGCCGGCGGTAGCGCTCGGCGTCCGCGTGCGGTTCGTCCCTGGTGTTGATGATCGGCCGGGAACGCGTCGTCGCGGAGCTGACGCCCTCCCAGATGTGCTCGGCGCGCTGGCTCACGCAGTACACGGCACCGCGCGGAGTCTGCAGCACCTTGCCCGCGCCGCACAGCAACTGACGCGTGACCAGGAACGGGATGAGAATGTCCGCGAGCCGCGAGAACTCCCCGTGCCGCGCCACCAAGTAGTTCTCATGGCAGCCGTAGGAGTTACCAGCCGAGTCCGTGTTGTTCTTGAACAGGTATACGTCGCCCGCGATTCCCTCCTCGTGCAGGCGGCGTTCGGCGTCGACGAGCAGGCCTTCCAGAATGCGCTCGCCCGCCTTGTCGTGCGTGACCAGCTCGGTCACGTTGTCACATTCGGGAGTTGCGTATTCCGGATGTGACCCGACATCAAGGTAAAGGCGGGCGCCGTTCCGCAGAAAGACATTGCTGCTGCGGCCCCATGACACGACACGGCGGAAGAGGTACCGCGCCACCTCGTCAGGAGACAGGCGGCGCTGTCCCCTGAACGTACACGTGACGCCGTACTCGTTCTCCAGCCCGAAAATGCGGCGGTCCATGACTGAACATTACGCCCGATCCCCCGAGCTGAAACGGGGTTCGACGGCACGGTTTGGATCATTTTCCGACGAGCGCGCGACACGCCCGGACGTGCGCGGCTCCGCCAGCACCCGACCCGTTGAAAGCAGCACGACCAGTGCAAGCGCGCCAGTGACGGCCGGAACGGCGAACCCCCACCGTGTGCCGGCCCACTCGACGACCGGACCCGCCACCGCGGTTCCCACACTGGAGCCGACCATGAACGTCGTCACGAGCCACGAGAACGCCTCCGTCACCGTGCCCACCGGCGCATGCCGGTCCACGACGATGAACGCACACGCGATGCACGGCGCCAGGAACACCCCCGCCAGCACCATCAGGGCCACCATCGCGACCGGCCCCGGCATCAGGACCAACGGCACGTAGAACAACGCGAGCAGCGCCACCAGCCACCGAAGTCGCTTCTCCGCGGCGCCACTCCACTGCCGCGCCCCGTAGACGCTGCCGCCCACCAGAGCGCCCATCCCGATCGCCGCCATCAGCCAGCCGTACACCGCGTCGCCGCCGCGCCCCTCCGCGTACGACATCGCCGCCACGGTGATCGAACCGAGCGCCGTCCCGATGAACAGGAACGCGACGAGCAGGACCAGCAGCCCCGACGAACGCAGCGCCCCCAGCCAGTGCGCCTCGCGCGGCGCCGAACGCCACGCGCGCGAGGGCTTCGACAGCACCACGGACAGCGCGCCGAGCACCCCGATCGCATTGAGCACCACGAGCGCCGCCTGCGCCGACCACAGCGACACGCACAGCGTCACCAGCAACGGCCCCACAGTGAACATGACTTCCTGCGCGATCGCGTCCATCGCGTACGCCGTGTGCACCTGCTCCTCGCGCGCCAGCACACTGGGCCACAGCGCGCGCAGTCCGCCCTCAAGCGGCGGCGTGAACAGCCCGGCCAGGGCCATCGCCGCGTACGCCAACGGCAGCGAGTCCGTCCCGACGAACGCGAAGACCGTCATCGCGAGCCCGGACAGGACCGCCGCCGGCAACTGCACCCTCGGCTGGCCCCGCAGATCGACGAGACGGCCGAGGAGCGGCTGCCCGACCGCGTTCGCCACCCCGTACACCGCCGCGAGCGCGCCCGCCAGGCTGTACGTACCGCCCTCGGCCCGGATGAAGAGCACGACGGCGATCGGGGCAGTGGCATTGGGCAGCCGCCCCACCAGCGTCCCCGTCAGTAGCCGCATCGCGTGCCGCGCCCTGAGGATCTCCGCATAGCCCGCGGCCATCGCCCGCCCCCGCCCTGAAGTTTTACGTATAACGTCGAGGGGTTATACGTACCACGTGCCCGACCGGCAGAGCCACCCGCTAACGTCGAGCACCCTGGAACGACACCCACGGAGGCACCAGTGACCAGCGGCCCGGACGGCACCACGACCGCCCGCCCCACCAGCAGGGACGTCGCCCGCGCCGTCGGCGTCTCGCAGGCCGCCGTCTCCCTCGTCATGGGCGGCAAATGGCGCGGCCGCGTCTCCGAGTCCACCGCCGAACGCGTCCGCGCCGCCGCCGAACAACTCGGCTACCGCCCCAACCTCGCCGCCCGCAACCTCCGCACCGGCCGCACCCGCACCGCCCTCCTCGTCGTCCCCGCACTCACCAACGAGTTCTTCGCCGGCGTCTATACAGGGGCCGCCTGCGTCGCCGCACAACACGACTTCGGTGTCGTCCTCTACCCCTCACCCGACGGCATCGGCCCTGCCCGCGACCCCTTCCCCTCCGCCCGCGCCGCCCTCGACGGCATCCTCGCCTCCTCCATGGCCGCCGACGCCCTCACCAACCTGCGCGGCGGCGACACCCCCGCCATTCCCCTCGTCATGCTCGACAGCGACCCCACCGGCAGCCCCGGCGCCACCACCGTCAACCTCGACCTCGCCGACGGCATCCGGCAGATCACCGACCACCTCGTCGCCCACGGCCACCGCGACTTCCTGCATCTCGCCTCCGCCGTCCAGTCCTGGACCTTCGACTTCCGCGCCCACGAACTCGCCGCCCGCACCGCAGCCCTGCCGGACACCACCGTGCGCACCATCCGCTCCGCCCTCACCGTCGAGGACGCCCTCGTCGCCACCGAGACGGCGCTGCGCACCTCCGGCCTCACCGCACCCACCGCCATCGTCTGCGACGACGACAAACTCGCCGCCGGCGCCTGCAAAGCCGCACGCCGCCTCGGCCTGCGCGTCCCCGACGACCTCTCCATCACCGGCTTCGACGACCTCTCCCTCGCCACCGCCATCGAACCCGAACTCACCACCGTGCGCCTGCCCGCCGAAGAGGTCGGCGCACACGGCATGCGCGCACTCCTCGCCGTCCTCGACGGCCACGAAGCCGAAACCGCCCCACTCCCCGTCGAATTGATCGTGCGCGGCTCCACCGGACCCGCCGCACCCCGCCCCTGACACACGTGTGCCCCGGCCCGTCTCACAACCGGCCGGGGCACACGACGCGCTACGCGCTCCTACTTGCCCTCAGAAGAACCGTCGTCGTCGGACACCGCGTCCGACTCGGCCTCCGTCGTCGCGGCAGCCCCCTCGGCCGTGAGCAGCCGCGACAACTGCCGCCCCACGATCCGCTTGAACTTCCGCTGCTGCGGCCGCGTACGGTCCAGAACCGCCACCTCAAGACGCTCCGCGGGAATCTCCCGCTCGCCCCCATTGGTGTCCCGCGACAGCGCGGTCACGGCCAGCTTCAACGCCTCGGACAGCGTCATGCCGTCCCGGTGCTGCTGATCCAGGTAATTGCTGATCTGCTCCGCACTGCCACCGACCGCCACCGAGCCGTGCTCGTCGACGATCGAACCGTCGTGCGGAAGGCGGTAGATCTGGTCCCCCTCGGCCGACGACCCGACCTCGGCGACCACCAACTCCACCTCGTACGGCTTCTCCCCCGCGCTGGAGAAGATCGTGCCCAGCGTCTGCGCGTACACATTCGCCAGACCACGAGCCGTCACATCGTCACGGTCGTACGTGTAACCCCGCAGATCCGCGTAGCGCACGCCACCGATCCGAAGGTTCTCGTACTCGTTGTACTTACCGGCGGCCGCGAAGCCGATCCGGTCATAGATCTCGCTGAACTTGTGCAGAGCACGGGACGGGTTCTCGCCGACGAACACGATGCCATCGGCGTACTGCAGCACGACAAGGCTGCGACCGCGAGCGATGCCCTTGCGCGCGTACTCCGCGCGGTCGGCCATCGCCTGCTGGGGTGAGACATAGAACGGCGTCGACACCGGCTATCCGTCCCTTTCTGTCAGTGGCTCGATGAGTAGGCAACCAAAGGAGAGTCGACCGGCTAGAGCAGAGCGGCCCGCGGACCGTCCGGCTCCTCCATGCGCCGCTCCAGGATCGACCGCGCGATCCCGGACGACTCGTCGTCCGACAGCCGCCGGAACCCGTCCTCCGTGATCACCGTGACGATCGGGAAGATCCGCCGCGCCATGTCAGGACCACCCGTCGCCGAGTCGTCGTCCGCCGCGTCGTACAGCGCCTGCACGACCAGCGTCGTCGCCTGCTCCTCCGTCAGATCCTCGCGGTAGAGCTTCTTCATCGCCCCACGCGCGAACACCGAACCGGAACCGGTCGCGGCGAACCCGTGCTCCTCGCTGCGGCCGCCCGTGACGTCGTACGAGAAGATCCGGCCCCGCTCACGATCCACGTCATAACCCGCGAACAGCGGCACCACGGCAAGACCCTGCATGGCCATGCCCAGATTCGACCGGATCATGGTCGACAACCGGTTCGCCTTGCCCTCCAGCGACAGCTGCGCACCCTCGACCTTCTCGAAGTGCTCCAGCTCCAACTGGAAGAGCTTCACCATCTCGACGGCCAGACCGGCGGTGCCGGCGATACCCACGGCCGAGTACTCGTCCGCCGGGAAGACCTTCTCGATGTCGCGCTGCGCGATCACATTCCCCATCGTGGCCCGTCGGTCACCGGCGAGTACCACGCCGCCGGGGAACGTGATGGACACGATGGTCGTGCCGTGCGGGGCCTCGATGACGCCCTGCGTCGGCGGCAACTGCCGGTTGCCCGGCAGGATTTCGGGCTGGTGCTCGGACAGGAAGTCCATGAAGGACGAGGATCCCGGCGTCAGGAAGGCAGCCGGTAGACGCCCGGAGCTACGAGGGTTGGCTTCCACGCGTTTCCTTCCAAGTAGGCAGCGGCCCGACGGACGGTGCCGGGGTCATCCCCCAACTTGCCGATGGCCGAATTGCAGTTGAAGCACAGTACGCCACGGACCCTACCCGTCTCGTGGCAGTGATCCACATGAACTGCGGGAGCCTTGAGGCAGATCACGCAGATCCCCATCTGAGAAGCGACCATCGCGTCGCGCTCGGCTTCGGTCATGCCGTATTGCCGCTTGAGGTGCCCAGCCCGCCCCTGTGCCGCCTTGCAGGATTTGCACAGGGTCACTGTGCGGCTTCACTTCGCCACAAGTGCGGCACCGCTTGTGCCCGGCAGGAACAGCGGGATTCTTCAACTCTCGCCGCTCCTGCCGCTTACGCCGGTCCCACTCCTTCGCATACTCACGAGCGCACGGCTTGCAGTAGTCCTGCAAGCCGTCGGTCCGCCCCCTGTGCACCCCGAAAGACGTACGCGGCAGCATGTCACCACAGCGCGCGCAGCGCTTCAGATCGCTAGCGTTCATGTATGCGGACTACTGTCCACCCTTTTGAACGAAGCTTCGAACGAAGTCCTCTGCGTTCTCCTCCAAGACGTCGTCGATCTCGTCCAGAACCGAGTCGACGTCGTCGCTCAGCTTCTCCTGGCGCTCCTTGAGGTCCTCGGTCGACTGCTCGTCGACCTGCTGCTCCTCGACCTCCTCGGTGGAGCGTGTCGCCTTCTGCTGTCCGCCGCCGGTGTCCTTGGTTGCCATGTCCAGCTCACCCCGCTCGGTTCGAGATAACAGCTCGTTCGTGATCAGAACCCTACGCGTCGGCTCTGACATCGGCCCCGCACTTTGTGCAACGTGCGGGGCCCACCTCTGTGATTCCCCCGCCACCGACTTTTCAGCCCCGGATCGGTGATTGATCATCGGTGGATCATGCGCCGCGTCACTGGCCGGACAGCACCTTGACCAGGTCCTCTGCCGTGCGGCACCGGTCCAGGAGCTCCTTCACGTGGTTACGCGTTCCGCGGAGGGGTTCCAGGGTTGGGACGCGCTGGAGCGAGTCCCGGCCGGGGAGGTCGAAGATGACCGAGTCCCAGGAGGCCGCCGCGACGTCGTCCGCGTACTGCTCCAGGCAGCGCCCGCGGAAGTACGCACGGGTGTCCTCCGGCGGCTTCGTACGGGCGTTCTCGACCTCTGTCTCGTCCAGGAGGCGCTTCATCTTGCCGCGCGCCTCCAGACGGTTGTAGAGGCCCTTCTCGGCCCGCACGTCGGCGTACTGGAGGTCGAGGAGGTGGAGCTTCGCGGCGTCCCATTCGAGGTTGTCGCGGCGCCGGTAGCCGTCCATGAGTTCACGCTTGGTGACCCAGTCGAGCTCGCCGGACAGGCTCATCGGATCCGTCTCCAGGCGCCCGAGTACGTCCTCCCAGCGGCTCAGGACGTCCTTGGTCTGGTCGTCCGCGTCGGCGCCGAAGCGCTCCTCCACGTACTTCCTGGCGAGTTCGAAGTACTCCATCTGGAGCTGGACCGCGGTGAGTGTGCGGCCGCTACGGAGCGTGATCAGGTGTTGCAGGGACGGGTCGTGCGAGACCTGGTGGAGGGTGCGGACGGGCTGGTCCACGGCCAGGTCGACGGCGATGAAGCCATCTTCGATCATGGACAGAACGAGTGACGTCGTGCCGAGCTTGAGGTAGGTCGAGATCTCCGACAGGTTCGCGTCGCCGATGATCACGTGCAGGCGGCGGTACTTCTCCGCGTCCGCGTGCGGCTCGTCGCGGGTGTTGATGATGGGCCGCTTGAGCGTGGTCTCGAGGCCCACCTCGACCTCGAAGTAGTCCGCGCGCTGACTGAGCTGGAAGCCGTGCTCGTGGCCGTCCTGGCCGATGCCGACGCGGCCGGCCCCCGTGACGACCTGGCGCGAGACGAAGAACGGGGTCAGGTGGCGCACGATGTCCGAGAACGGGGTCTCCCGCTTCATCAGGTAGTTCTCGTGCGTCCCGTAAGAGGCGCCCTTGTTGTCGGTGTTGTTCTTGTAGAGGTGGATGGGCTGGGCCCCGGGCAGCTGGGCCGCCCGGTCAGCGGCCTCGGCCATGATGCGCTCGCCGGCCTTGTCCCAGAGCACGGCGTCGCGGGGGTTGGTGACCTCCGGGGCGCTGTATTCGGGGTGCGCGTGGTCTACGTAGAGGCGCGCTCCGTTGGTGAGGATGACGTTGGCCAGGCCGATGTCCTCGTCGGTGAGCTGGCTGGAGTCGGCGGCCTCGCGTGCGAGGTCGAAGCCTCGCGCGTCGCGCAGCGGGTTCTCTTCCTCGAAGTCCCAGCGGGCCCTGCGGGCCCGGTGCATCGCCGCGGCGTAGGCATTGACGATCTGGGACGAGGTGAGCATGGCATTGGCGTTGGGGTGGCCGGGGACGGAGATCCCGTATTCCGTCTCGATGCCCATTACTCGCCGTACGGTCATGCGGCCCTCCTTGCCCGGCAGCGCCCTCGGTCGGGGGCGTCGCTCAAGTACCGCTGGTTCTCCGGTGCGTGTGCGGTGCCCGTCCCCGCACTGCGCGACTCGGCGGCATGGAAGAGCCTAGAACGCCTTTGCGCTGGTGGGGAGATCATTTGCGTCATTGGATTCGCTCCGGCTTCGAGCGGTGGGTGGCGTGGTCGGTTCCTGTGGTGTGCCGCGCGGCGCTGCCGCAAAACAGTCGGCTGCGGGTACCCGGTTCGGGCACCCGCAGCCACCCTGTCTTTTACAGGTACTGACCGGTGTTCGCCACCGTGTCGATGGAGCGTCCGGTGTCCGCGCCCTGCTTTCCGGTGACGAGTGTGCGGATGTAGACGATCCGCTCGCCCTTCTTGCCGGAGATTCGGGCCCAGTCGTCCGGGTTGGTGGTGTTGGGCAGGTCCTCGTTCTCCTTGAACTCGTCGATGCAAGCCTGGAGGAGGTGGGAGACCCTGAGCCCCTTCTGGTTCTGTTCGAGGAAGGCCTTGATGGCCATCTTCTTGGCGCGGCCGACGATGTTCTCGATCATTGCGCCGGAGTTGAAGTCCTTGAAGTAGAGAACTTCCTTGTCGCCATTCGCGTATGTCACCTCGAGGAAGCGGTTTTCCTCGGATTCGGCGTACATCTGCTCCACGGCCGTCTGGATCATGGCGTGGACGGTGGCGGCGCGGTCGCTGCTGTGCTCGTCGAGGTCGTCGAGGTGCAGCGGCAGGCGTTCGGTGAGGTACTTGCCGAAGATGTCCTTGGCGGCTTCGGCGTCCGGGCGCTCGATCTTGATCTTTACGTCGAGTCGTCCGGGTCGCAGGATGGCGGGGTCGATCATGTCCTCGCGGTTGGAGGCGCCGATCACGACCACGTTCTGCAGGCCTTCCACGCCGTCGATCTCGGCGAGCAGCTGCGGGACGATGGTGTTCTCCACGTCCGAGCTGACGCCGGATCCGCGGGTGCGGAAGAGGGATTCCATCTCGTCGAAGAAGACGATGACGGGGGTGCCCTCGCTGGCCTTCTCGCGGGCACGCTGGAAGACGAGGCGGATCTGCCGCTCGGTCTCACCGACGTACTTGTTGAGGAGTTCGGGGCCCTTGATGTTGAGGAAGTAGCTCTTGCCCTGGGCCACTCCGGTCACCTCGGCGACCTTCTTGGCCAGGGAGTTGGCGACTGCCTTGGCGATCAGGGTCTTTCCGCATCCGGGGGGCCCGTACAGCAGGACGCCCTTGGGCGGCCGCAGTTCGTGCTCCCGGTAGAGGTCCGGGTAGAGGTAGGGGAGCTCGACAGCGTCGCGGATCAGTTCGATCTGGTTGCCCAGGCCGCCGATCTGCTCGTAGCCGATGTCCGGGACCTCTTCGAGGACGAGTTCCTCTACTTCGCTCTTCGGTACGACTTCGTAGACATAGCCGGATCGGGGTTCGAGAAGGAGGGCGTCGCCGGGGCGGATGGTGACGTCCAGGAGCGGCTCGGCGAGCCGTACCACCCGTTCCTCGTCGGTGTGCCCGACCACGAGGGCTCGATCGCCGTCCTCGAGGATTTCCTTGAGGGTGACGATGTCGCCGACGCTCTCGAACTCCATGGCCTCGACCACGTTGAGCGCTTCGTTGAGCATGAGTTCCTGGCCGCGTCGGAGCTCTTCGAGTTCGACGCTTGGGCTCACGTTCACGCGGAGTTTGCGGCCGCCGGTGAAGATGTCGGCGGTGCCGTCCTCGTTGGCCGAGAGGAAGACTCCGAAGCCTGCCGGTGGTTGTGCGAGCCGGTCGACTTCTTCCTTGAGGGCCACGATTTGGTCGCGGGCCTCTCGGAGTGTGCCCGCGAGCCGCTCGTTCTGTGCGGACACGCCGGCCAGGTTGGTCTGCAACTCGACGATCCGCTCTTCGAGAATCCTCGTGTGTCGCGGAGAGTCGGCGAGCTTGCGCCGCAGGACGGCGATTTCCTGCTCGAGATAGGCAACCTGCCCGGCAGGGTCTTCGGACCCTCGTCCCGGGCGGATGCCGCGGTTGATGTCGTCGTCGTGGGCTGCCACGGTCCTCACCTCCTCCAAGGGGAGCTGGACGCTTCCAGACCCTACCTGGGCGGGTGTCGATTGAAACCCCTAGATCAAAAAGACGATGGGGTGTGTCCGATCTTCACCCTTGCGCTCTCCCTCACGCCAGGGGAATACCCAGCCAACAACATCGGAAAGCGGCCGGTTGTAGGGTCGAAGTGTTCAACACCCGTCAGGCTTGGCCCGACTTGCTCCTCCGAGGGAGGCTTTCGGGGGCCGCGACGCAGGAAACGGCAGGAGACATGAGCGTGCGGCAAGAGGCCGGATCCGGTACCGACAGCAGTGTTCCGCTGGAGGTGTGGATCGACCAGGATCTGTGCACCGGCGACGGGATCTGTGCGCAGTACGCTCCCGAGGTATTCGAGCTGGACATCGACGGTCTGGCGTATGTGAAGAGCGCGGACGACGAGTTGTTGCAGGACGTGGGTGCGGCAACGCCGGTGCCGCTTCCGCTTCTCACGGATGTGGTGGCGTCGGCGAAGGAGTGTCCCGGCGACTGCATTCATGTGCGGCGGGTTTCGGACAGAGTCGAGGTGCACGGCCCTGACGCCGAGTAACCGTCCATCACTCTGCGTAGAAAAATGGGCCCCGTCCGCCGGTTCTCCGGCGGACGGGGCCCATTGCGTGCGGTGTCAGGCGGCGCGGGCCTCGGAGGGGGTGGAGCGGACGAACGACCCGTCCTTCCACTGCCACTTGGCCTTCTCGTGGACGTCCGGGCGGTAGCGGGGCACGGAGTCGGAGGAGTAGCCGTCCAGGGCGGCGAGGACGGAGCCGTCCTGTATGGCGAGGGTGGTCGCCGAGTAGTTGTCCTTGGGCGCGACGAGCGTGGCGACGACGCGCGGCTTGGCCCCGGCGGGCTGGGTGAGGACGTAGATGCCGCTGGGCGGTGTGCCGACGCCGGCGTCGCAGCGGACGACGGCGACCGTCTCGGGCCGTCCGTCGCCGTCGAGGTCGCCGGCCGCCTGGCGGACGACCTTGGTCTTGACGGGCCCGCAGTCGAGCGGGAAGTGGACGGCGGCGGGGTCGGGTGCGGCGACGGCCGCGGGTCTGCCCGTGGGGGCCTTGTGGTCGGCCTGGGCCGCGGTGGCGGAGTCCGGCTTGAGGAAGCCGGAGACCGCGACGACCGCGGCGAGGGCGGCCGCGGTGGCCAGCCAGTGGATGGGTCGTGTGGTGGTGTGCGCCAGTTCCGGGACGGCGGATTGCTGCACGAGGAGCGTCTCCTGTGAGGGCTGTGCCGGTGGGGGTGGCCAGCATCGTGCCATACGTCACAGTGCGCGGGAACGGCGGGGTCCGTTCTTTCTCAGGTGATATCTGGTGCTGGTGCTGCCGGTTCGTCAACGAACAAGCGCCGCCGCGGAGTTCCCGTTGGCGCGGGGAACTCGGCGGCGGCGCTGTCACGTTGTGCGGTTGTACGTTTTTCGGTGGTCCGGCCTCAGTGGCTCAGCGGCCGCGGTTTCCGCCTGCGGCGTTGGGGCCGTCGTAGTCCTCGCCGTAGGCACCCTTGGCGGGGCGGCGGCGGCGCATGGGCGGTTCGACGCCGTCCGCGAGGCGGCGGGCGGTGAGCAGGAAGCCGGTGTGGCCGATCATCCGGTGGTCGGGGCGGACGGCGAGGCCCTCCACGTGCCAGTTGCGGATCATCGACTCCCAGGAGGTCGGCTCGTTGAAGCAGCCGATCTCCCGGATGGACTCGACGGTACGGGCGAGCTGCGTCGTGGTGGCGACGTAGCAGCACAGGATACCGCCGGGGACGAGCGCCTTCTTGACGACGTCCAGGCACTCCCAGGGGGCGAGCATGTCGAGGATGACGCGGTCGACGTCGCCGTCGGACAGGTTGTCCTGGAGGTCGCCGACGGTGAGCTGCCAGGCGGGGTGCGGTCCGCCGAAGTAGCGCTCGACGTTGCCCTTGGCGATCTCGGCGAAGTCCTCGCGGCGCTCGTAGGAGTGCAGCATGCCTTGGTCGCCGATGGCGCGCAGCAGGAAGCTGCTGAGGGAGCCGGAGCCCACGCCCGCCTCCACGACGCGGGCGCCGGGGAAGATGTCGGCGAAGGCGAGGATCTGCCCCGCGTCCTTGGGGTAGACCACGGCGGCGCCGCGGGGCATGGACAGGACGTAGTCGGGGAGCAGGGGGCGCAGCGCGAGGTAGGCGACGTTTCCGGTGGTGCGGACAACGCTGCCCTCGGGTGCGCCGATCAGCTCGTCGTGCGGGAAGGAACCCTTGTGGGTGTGGAAGTTCTTTCCCTCTTCGAGCGTGAACGTGTAGTGGCGGCCCTTGGGGTCGGTCAGCTGAACCTGGTCCCCGACCGTGAAGGGCCCGCGCCTGCGGGCGGCACCGGTCGGTTCGGACATGTGAACAGCCTACCGGGCCCGGCGGGGGACGCCGACCATCGCTTGGCGAAACCCGATGGGGTGAACGCGGCGTCGGCCCGTACCGCCCGGTCCGTCGACGGCGGATCGTGATGCGGAGAGCCGTCGCACCTTCGGGAGCCACCATGGTCCTTACCGATGCTGTCCCCCTTGTCGTGGCTGCCATCACCGTGATCGGCAGCATCGTGCAAGCCCGCCGCAAACGCCCTCTGACCCGCGAGATCGTCAAGCAGGACGTCGAGCTGTTGGGCCTGCTCCCGGAGGACAGCGACGCCAGGAGGGTCCTGGGAGCGCACGTCGACGCAACTGTCCGCAGGATCGTCGAGGAAGAGGACCAGCGGACGCGTGACCACGCAGGCACCTGCCTTGCGATCGCCTTCCTGCTGATCGCGCTATTGCTGTCGGCCGTGTCCGTCAGCCGGGGCGGCGTCTGGTGGTGGCTGACTGCGCCCGCCGCTTTGGTTGGGCTGCTGGGAGCTGTCGGACTCGGACAGGATGCCGTGCCGCGGCGGCGCGACGCGCACGGACGGCCACTGTGAATCAGGACCAGGCACGCGTTCAGGACGGGCGGGCCATGGCCTTCACGAAGGCGCGTTCCACGTCGGCCGCGGAGAGGACTCCGTAGATGGCGCCGTTCTCCTCGACGACGAGGTATTCGGTGGCGGGGGTCTCGCGGAGGGTGTCGAGGAGTTCTTCGCCGGCGAGTTCGGCGGAGACGCGCATACCGTCGGTGAGGTCCTGGGCGAGGCCGCTGACGGGGACCCAGGGGCGGCGGTGTTCGGGGATGCCGACGATGGCGGCCTCGCGGACGAGGGAGTGCGGGTCGCCGTCCGCGTCGACGACGACGAGGGCGCGGGCGCCGGCCTCGTTGGCGCGGCGCAGGGCCTCGGAGAGCGGGGTTTCGGCCTCGACGGGGACGGCGCGCCGGGTGAGGGTGCGGGCGCGCAGGTCGGGGAGGTGTTCGCGCAGCCGTGCCATGCGCAGGCTGTTGCCCGCGCCGGTCCAGATGATCGCGGCGAGGATCGCGGCGAGCAGTGCGTCCATGAGGGTGTCCATGCCGCCCGCCTCTTCGGCGCCTTCACCGAGGGCGCCGGACTGGGTGAGCAGCGGCAGGCCGATGAGGACGGTGACGGCGAGGGCGCGGCCGACCCAGGCGGCGGCGATGGTGCCGCTCATGGGCCTGCCGGTGAGCTTCCAGACGACGGCGCGGAGCATGCGGCCGCCGTCGAGCGGGAGGCCGGGCAGGAGGTTGAAGGCGGCGACGATCAGGTTGGAGATCATCAGGCCCGCCAGGAGCACGCCGGGGACGGTGCCGGGTTCGACGGCGCGCATCGCCGCGTAGAAGACGCCGGACAGGACGAGGGAGAGCAGCGGGCCCACGAAGGCGAGCATGAATTCGCGGCCGGGGGTCTCGGACTCCTTCTCGATCTCGGAGACACCGCCGAAGAACTGCAGTTGGATGCGGCGCACCGGCAGTTTGTAGCGCAGCGCGACGACGGTGTGGGCGAGTTCGTGGATGAGTACGGAGGCGTAGAACGCGACGGCGAAGAAGAGGGAGACGAGGTAGCGGGCGGCGCCGAGCTCGGGCAGCACGCGGTCGAGCTGGCCGCCGAAGACCCAGGTGATGAGCGCGGCCACGAGGAACCAGCTGGGGGCGACGTACACCGGGACGCCGAAGGGGCGCCCCATGAGCAGTCCGCCGCGCGGTTCGGGGCGTTTGGTGGGGCCCTTGGTGGCGCCCTTGCGCTTGCCGGAGGTGGCGGCGGCGCGCTCGGGGTGGCGGTCGTAGGGGTGCGTCGGAGGCACGTCCTGCGGCCGGGTGGCCGGGTCGGCGGCCCGGGGCGCCGGTTCCGGGTCGGTCGGTGACGTGGGGCCCGGTTCCGTAGCGGCCCGTTCCGTATCGGCCGGATCCGTACCGGTCGGTGCCGCGTCGGTCCGCTTGTCCTGCGCCGGGTGCGCCGGGTCCTCGCCGGCCGCCTTCGGCGTCTCCGGCTCGCCCGGCTCCTGGGCCTCACTGGTTGCGCGGGCTTCGGTCGCATCCGGCTCGACCGCGGCCGGCGGCCGGGGCGGCGTCGCCTCGCCGGTGCCGGACTGCGGCTGCCCGCTCTCGTCCACGGTGATCCCTCGGTCCCCTCGTTCGAAGCGTTTCCCGCCGCCCGGCGGGACGTTCTGGCGTCGATGGTATGCGGACAGTGTCGGCGGGCCCCGGTCGACTCCCCCGCGCCACGCTACGCAAGACGCGGCTTCGCGTGCAGGTGCCTGACTGTCAGTGCGGACCCGTATCGTCGTGACGCATGGAGACCAGCACCGATCAGGCCCCCGAGCGGGCCGTGGCCGCCCCGCCGGGGTCGCTCTCGCCGTCGCGCGCGAGCGATTTCATGCAGTGCCCGCTGCTGTACAGGTTCCGGGTGATCGACAAGCTGCCGGAGAAGCCGAGCGAGGCGGCGACGCGGGGCACGCTGGTCCATGCCGTCCTGGAGCGGCTCTTCGACGCGCCCGCGGACGAGCGGACGGCGCCGCGGGCGACGGCGCTGATTCCCGGCCAGTGGGAGCGGCTGCGGGAGTCGAAGCCGGAGCTGGCCGAGCTGTTCGCCGACGCCGGTGAGGGCGAGGAGGCCGCGGGCGAGCGGATGGCGCGCTGGCTCGGTGATGTGGAGCGCCTCGTGGAGCGGTGGTTCACGCTGGAGGATCCGACGCGGCTCGAACCGGTCGAGCGGGAGCTGTTCGTGCAGGCCGAGCTGGAGTCGGGTCTGAAGCTGCGCGGGATCATCGACCGGGTGGACGTGGCGCCGACCGGCGAGGTGCGCATCGTCGACTACAAGACGGGCAAGGCGCCGCGCCCCCAGTACGCGGAGGGCGCGCTCTTCCAGATGAAGTTCTACGCGCTGGTGGTGTGGCGCCTGAAGGGCGTCGTGCCGCGCCGCCTGCAGCTCGTGTATCTGGGCAGTGGGGACGTGGTGACGTACGACCCGGTGCCCGCGGATCTGGAGCGGGTGGAGCGCAAGCTGCTCGCGTTGTGGGAGGCGATCCAGCAGGCGACGGAGACGGGTGACTGGCGGCCGCGGCCGACGAAGCTGTGCGGCTGGTGCGACCACCAGGCGGTGTGCCCGGAGTTCGGCGGCACTCCCCCGCCGTACCCGCTGCGGATCGTCCCGGCCGCAGCGGCCGGGGTGGAGGACCTCCCGCAGGCATAGCAGGGCAGAATGGGCCGCCGGGTCTATCGAAGGATCAAAGGAGAGTTTCGTGGCCATCCGCGTCCTACTGGTCGACGACCAGCCGCTGCTGCGTACGGGCTTTCGCATGATCCTGGAGGCCGAGCAGGACATCGCGGTGGTCGGCGAGGCCGGGGACGGTCTGCAGGCGCTCGACCAGGTGCGTGCCCTGCAGCCCGATGTGGTCCTGATGGACATCCGGATGCCTCGGATGGACGGCGTGGAGGCGACCCGGCAGATCTCGGGCCCCGGCAAGGACGGCCCGGCGAAGGTGCTGGTGCTGACCACGTTCGATCTCGACGAGTACGTGGTGGAGGCCCTGAAGGCGGGGGCCAGCGGCTTCCTGTTGAAGGACGCGCCCGCGGGTGAGCTCGTGCAGGCGATCCGGGTGGTGGCGGCCGGCGAGGCGATGCTGGCGCCGAGCATCACGCGCAGACTCCTCGACAAGTACGCGGACCATCTCCCGTCCGGTGACGAGCCGGTTCCGGACACGCTGCACACGCTGACGGAGCGGGAGGTGGAGGTGCTGAAGCTGGTCGCGCGCGGCCTGTCGAACGCCGAGATCGCCGCCGACCTGTTCGTGAGCGAGACGACGGTGAAGACGCACGTCGGCCATGTGCTGACGAAGCTGGGCCTGCGGGACCGGGTGCAGGCGGCCGTGTACGCGTACGAGAGCGGGCTGGTCCGCCCCGGCGCGCAGTAGCCCGCGGACCGTCCCCGGACGCAGAACCGCCCCGACGCAGCACCGCACCCGGACGCAGAACCGCCCCGGCGCGCTGTTGCGGCCGGGGCGGTCTCCGTGATCGGTCGGATCGGTGTCAGCCCTTGCTGATCTCCCAGAACCGGAAGACGGTCGACGCGTCGAGGCAGTTCTCCAGGCCGTACACGTCGGACTTGGCGACGGCGTACTGCTTGGCCTGCCAGACCGGCAGGATGGGCAGTTCGTCGGCGACGATGTTCTGGAGCTGCTCGTAGCGCGGGGCCGTTCCGGAGCGGTCGCTCTGGGCGCCGGTCTCGGGGATGATCCGGCCGGTGATCGTGCTGTTGTCGTAGTGGTTGTCGAGGACGTTGCCCTTGCCGAAGAACGGCTGGGTGAAGTTGTCCGGGTCCGGGTAGTCGGGCACCCAGCCCTTGACGTAGACGCCGTACTTGCCGGACTTGATGTCCCGCTCGTACTGGGCGAACTCGACGGACTTCACGTCGGCGTCGAACAGGCCGCTCGCGTTGAGCTGCTTGGCTATGGTCCTCAGCTCGGCGTCCGTGGCGGGGCCGTAGCGGGCGGGCGTGGACCAGAGCGTGAGCTTGACCGGCGTGTTGATGCCGTCGGCGCGCAGTGCGGCCGCCGCCCTGCTCTTCGAGGGGCGGGCCCCGTACTTGTCGAAGAACGCGGTGTTGTGGCCGGTGATGCCCGCCGGGATGATCGAGTACAGCGATGTGGCGGTCTGGTCGTACACGTCGTCGATGAGGGCGTCGCGGTCGATCAGGTAGGCCATCGCCTTGCGGACACCGATCTTGCCGGCGACCGGGTCGTTCATGTTGAAGACGAGGTGCTGGACCTCGGCGCTCGTGCCCTCGATGACGTCCATGTTCTTGGTGCCGGACTTCTCGATGTCGGCGACGTCCTTGGCGGCGAGGCCGCGGTAGGCGAGGTCGAGCTTCCCGGCGAGCAGGGACTTCTTCAGGCCCGCCTGGTCACCGTGGAAGAACTTCATGGTGACGCCGTGGTTCTTGACCTTGGCGGTGCCCTGGTACTTGGCGTTGACCGAGAAGGCGGCCTGCTTCTTGCCGAAGGAGTCGAGCTTGTAGGGGCCCGAGCCGGTGGCCTTGCCGTCCGCGCGGAGCTTGTTCGCGGGGTACTCGGTGTGGTCGACGATCGATCCGGCGCCCGAGGCGATCTTGCTGGGGAAGGTCGCGTCGGCGGACTTCAGCTTGAAGGTGACGGTCTTCGCGTCCGGGGTCTCGACCTTGTCCAGCATCGGGAACATGATCGCCGGGCCGGCCTCGTCATTGATCCGCATCATGCGGTCGAAGGAGAACTTGACGTCCTTCGACGTGAGCGCGTGACCGTTGCTGAACTTCAGGCCGGGGCGCAGCGTGCACGTGTAGACCTTGGTGGCGCTGTCGCTGAAGTGGCACTCCTTGGCGGCTTCCGGCTCCGGCTCGGTGCCTCCGTTGGGGAAGCTGAGCAGTGACTGGAAGACGTTGTTGAACAGCAGCCACGAGCCGGGATCGTAGCCGGAGGCCGGGTCGGTGGCCTGGATGTCGTCGGACATTCCCATGACCACGGCGTCGCCGCCGTCGGCGGAGTCGCTCTCGTCAGAGCCACAGCCGGTCAGGAGTGCCGCGGCGAGTCCCGCGCCGAGGGGCATGACCAGCCACTGGTTGCGCATTCTCACGTACGTGCCTTGTCGTCGGTCGAGCGGACGGGCTGGGACCGGCCCGCGAAGGACCGGCCCCGGGGTGGGCTCAGCCGCTGACGCCGCGGCCCAGCTCCCACAGCTGAAGGACCGAGGAGGCGGACAACGCCCACTCCACCCCGGTGATGTCGTCGCGGGCGGCGACGTACTGCTTGCCCTGCCACAGCGGCAGGACCGGCACGTCGTCGGCGACGACGTTCTGGATCTGCTGGATGGGCTTGGACGCGGTGAGCCGGTCGGCCTCGCGGCGCTCGGCCGGGATCAGGTCGCCGCGGATCTGGCTGTTGGCGTACGGGGACGACAGGAAGTTGTCCTTGTCGAGGAACGGCGCGAGGAAGTTGTCGGCGTCCGGGAAGTCGGGGAACCAGCCGAGGCCGTAGACGTCGTACTTCCCCTTGAGCTGGGCGTCGCGGTAGGTGTCCCAGACGTCGCCCTTGATGTCGACGTGGAACAGACCGCTGGCGTTCAGCTGCTTCTGGAGGAGCTCGAACTCCTTCTTCGTGCCGGATCCGTAGTGGTCGCTCGTGTAGTGCAGGGTCAGCTTGACCGGCGTGTGGATGTTCGCCTGCTGCAGGATCGAGGCGGCCTTGGACCTGCTCGGGTCGCCGTACTTGTTGAAGAACGAGTTCTGGTGGCCGGTGATGCCGCTGGGCACGAGCGAGTAGAGCGGCTCGGCGCCGGTGCCGTACACCTTGGAGGCGAGCTCGCCGCGGTCGACGAGCTGCGCCATTGCCTGGCGGACGGCCTTGTCCCGGACGGTGCTCGCCTTGGTGTCGAAGCCGAGGTAACGGATCTCCATGCCGGGCATCTCGACCAGGTTGATGTTCTTGGGCGCGCTGCCGGTGTGGTTCGAGTACCTCTTGATCTGATCCGGCGACATGGTGCGCGTCATCATGTCGATGTCGCCCTTCTCCAGCGCCTTGCCCATGGCGTCGGCGTCGGTGAAGGAGTCCAGCTCCACCTTGTCGTTCTTCGGCTTCAACTGCCCCTTGTAGTTGGGGTTCTTGGTGAAGACGGTCTTGACGACGGCGTCGTCCTTGACGCTGGCCTTCAGGGTGTAGGGGCCGGAGCCGTTGACCTTGAAGCCGTTGCGCAGCTTGTTCTTCGGGTACTCGTCGGGATCGACGATGCCTGCGGAGGGTGTGGCCAGCTTGTACGGGAACGTCGCGTCCGGGGACTTGAGGTGGAAGATGACCTCACGGTCGCCCTGCGTCTCGATGGTGTCGATCGAGGAGAGCAGACCGTAGGAACCGCTGTCGCTCTTGATGTTCCGGACGCGGTCGATGGAGTACTTCACGTCGGCCGCGGTGATCGGCTTGCCGTCCGCGAACTTGAGGTCCTTGCGCAGCTTGCAGGCGTAGCGCTCGCTGCCGCTGTCGGAGAATATGCAGCTCTGGGCGGCCTCGGGCACGGGCTCGCCGCTGCCGCTGCGCGGCATGGCCATGAGCGTCTGCACGGTCTGGCGCAGCACGTTCCAGGATCCGGTGTCGTAGGCGTACGCCGGGTCGAACGGCGCGGGTACCTTGCCGGAAGCGATGAACCGGTCCGTGGTGCCCACCTTGATCGCATCGCCGCTCGCGTCTCCGCTGTCCGACCCGCCGCATGCGGCGAGCACGGGGGCCAGCAGACCGATGATGGCCGGCAGCACCAAAGTCTTGCGGTTCATGCTCGAAGTTCTCCAGAGCTGTTGAACCCGCCGGCCCGGCGAAAGGGGTGGGACGCGTGGGCGACGGGAGGGTACGGCGATGTTCTCGCGACGACATTAATGGGCGTGCCGCCGCGGTTCGCGGGCGCGGGAGCGGAGCTTCCATCACGCTGTGGAATCAGGCGTGGACGCACCGAAAACACCTCAGGAGGAAGGTTCGTCGCATGGGGTGGCCAATCGGGACACAAGGGCACCTCGCATCGCACGGAAAGCGGTCGCGCAGCACCTGCCCGACGGACTGTCGACCCCTGGGGGAGTGGGAAAGGTCACACGGCCAACGAGCCTGTCATGCGCACCGATTCAGCCACCTCGCGGACTTCAGGACGTCATGAGTCCCTTCAGGAAAGGCACGTTGACGTGTTCCAGGGAGCGGACGACGGCGCGCCGGGGCGCGGGCTCGATCGGCGACACGGACGGCACGGCGACGACCTGACAGCCCGCCGCCTCGGCGGATGTGACGCCGGTGGCGGTGTCCTCGATGACGGCGCAGCGCGCCGGTTCGGCGCCGAGGCCGGAGGCCGCGAGGAGGTACGGGTCGGGGTGCGGCTTGGTGCGTGAGACCTCGTCACCGGCGACCGTGAGGCGGAAGTTGGCCCGCCCGAGCGAGTCCAGGACGCGGTCGATGATGCGCCGGTGGGAGGCGGACACGAGCGCCGCGGGCACGTCGTGCGCGGCGAGTTCGGCGAGGAGTCTCGCGGCCCCCGGCATCAGGGGCAGGGAGCGGCTGATGCGCTTCTCGAAGCCGTCGTTGAGCAGCACGGTCAGCTCGGGCAGGGTGATGTCGGCGCCGGTGGCCTCGATGAGGAAGCCGGCGCTGCGGGTCATGGGCCCGCCGACGACGATATGGCGCCAGGAGTCCTCGAGGGTGTGGCCGAGTTCGGCGAAGACGGCCTTCTCGGCGTCCCACCAGAAACCCTCGGTGTCGACGAGGGTTCCGTCCATGTCGAGGAGCACGGCCTGAAGCGTGGAGCCTTCGGCCGTTCGGGTACCGAGTGCGGGGACCGTACTGGTCATCCGTACACCTCCATGAGGGACGAAGAGGCCGGTTGCCCCCTTTCGAACACAAAGGGCAACCGGCCTGCGCTGGACCGACCAGTGTACGACTGGTCCGGATTACCGCGCGTTGAAGTACTTCGCCTCGGGGTGATGGATGACGATCGCGTCGGTGGACTGCTCGGGGTGGAGCTGGAACTCCTCGCTGAGCTGGACACCGATCCGCTCCGGCTCCAGGAGGTCGGCGATCTTCGCGCGGTCCTCCAGGTTCGGGCAGGCGCCGTAACCGAGGGAGAAGCGGGCACCCCGGTACTTCAGGTCGAACATGTCCGCCATGGCGTCCGGGTCCTCACCCGCGAAGCCCAGCTCGGAACGCACGCGCGCGTGCCAGTACTCGGCGAGGGCCTCCGCCAACTGCACGGACAGGCCGTGCAGTTCGAGGTAGTCGCGGTAGGAGTCTGACGCGAACAGCTTCGCCGTCTCCTCGCCGATCCTGGAGCCGACGGTGACGACCTGGAGGCCGACGACATCGGTCTCGCCGGACTCCTCCGGGCGGAAGAAGTCCGCGAGGCACAGGCGGCGGCCGCGGCGCTGGCGCGGGAAGGTGAACCGGGTCCGCTCGTTGCCCGCGTCGTCCAGGATGATCAGGTCGTCGCCCTTGGACACGCACGGGAAGTAGCCGTGCACGACGGCCGCTTCGAGCATGTTGTCCGTGTGCAGCTTGTCGAGCCAGCCGCGAAGGCGCGGCCGGCCCTCGGACTCCACCAGCTCCTCGTACGAGGGACCGTCGCCGGTACGGGACTGGCGCAGGCCCCACTGGCCCTTGAAGAGGGCGCCCTCGTCGAGCCAGGACGCGTACTCCTTGAGCTGGATGCCCTTGATGACGCGGGTGCCCCAGAACGGCGGCTCGGGGACCGGGTTGTCGACGGCGACGTCGGAGCGCACCGGCCCCTCGTCGACCTCGTCCTCGATCACGACGTCCCGCTTGGGGACCCGGCGCTGCTTGAGCTCCGGCAGGGTCGCCCCGGGCACGCCGCGTTTGACCGCGATGAGGGCGTCCATCAGGCGCAGGCCCTCGAACGCGTCGCGGGCGTAGCGGACTTCGCCCTCGTAGATCTCGTGCAGGTCCTGTTCGACGTACGCGCGGGTGAGGGCGGCGCCGCCGAGGATCACCGGGAAGTCGGCGGCCAGCTTGCGCTGGTTGAGCTCCTCCAGGTTCTCCTTCATGATCACGGTCGACTTGACCAGGAGCCCGGACATGCCGATGACGTCGGCGCGGTGCTCGGCGGCGGCGTCGAGGATCGCGGAGACGGGCTGCTTGATGCCCAGGTTCACCACGTTGTAGCCGTTGTTGGACAGGATGATGTCGACGAGGTTCTTGCCGATGTCGTGGACGTCGCCGCGGACGGTGGCGAGCACGATGGTGCCCTTGCCCTCCGAGTCCGACTTCTCCATGTGCGGCTCCAGGTGGGCCACCGCGATCTTCATGACCTCGGCGGACTGGAGCACGAACGGCAGCTGCATCTGGCCGGAACCGAACAGTTCGCCGACGACCTTCATGCCCGCCAGGAGCGTGTCGTTGACGATGTCGAGGGCGGGCCGGGTCTCCAGCGCCTCGTCGAGGTCGGTCTCCAGACCGTTCTTCTCGCCGTCGATGATGCGCCGCTGGAGGCGCTCGTCGAGCGGCAGCGCTGCCAGTTCCTCGGCCTTGCCGGCCTTCAGCGACTTCGCGGTGGCGCCCTCGAACAGCGCCATCAGCTTCTGCAGCGGGTCGTAACCCTCCGCGCGCCGGTCGTAGATCAGGTCGAGAGCGGTGGTGACCTGCTCCTCGTCGAACCGGGCGATCGGCAGGATCTTCGAGGCGTGCACGATCGCCGAGTCCAGGCCGGCCTTCACGCACTCGTCGAGGAAGACCGAGTTGAGGAGGATACGGGCGGCCGGGTTGAGGCCGAAGGAGATGTTCGACAGGCCCAGCGTCGTCTGCACGTCCGGGTGGCGGCGCTTGAGTTCGCGAATCGCGTCGATGGTCGCGATGCCGTCCTTGCGGGACTCCTCCTGACCCGTGCAGATAGTGAACGTCAGGCAGTCGATGAGGATGTCCGACTCGTGGATGCCCCAGTTCCCGGTGAGGTCCTCGATCAGCCGCTCGGCGATCTGGACCTTGTGCTCGGGGGTGCGGGCCTGGCCCTCCTCGTCGATGGTCAGCGCGATCAGCGCGGCGCCGTGCTCCCGCGCCAGCTTGGTGACCTTCGCGAAGCGGGACTCGGGGCCGTCCCCGTCCTCGTAGTTCACGGAGTTGATGACGGCGCGGCCGCCGAGCTTCTCCAGGCCGGCCTGGATGACGTCGACCTCGGTCGAGTCCAGGACGATCGGGAGCGTGGAGGCGGTGGCGAAGCGGCCCGCCAGCTCCTGCATGTCGGCGACGCCGTCGCGGCCCACGTAGTCGACGCACAGGTCGAGCATGTGCGCGCCCTCGCGGATCTGGTCACGGGCCATCTCCACGCAGTCGTCCCAGCGGGCCTCCAGCATGGCCTCGCGGAACTTCTTCGAGCCGTTGGCGTTGGTGCGCTCGCCGATCGCCATGTACGCGGTGTCCTGGCGGAACGGCACCGTCTGGTAGAGCGAGGCGGCGCCCGGCTCGGGCTGCGGAGCGCGGGTCGTGGGCTCCATGCCGCGCACCCGCTCGACGACCTGGCGCAGGTGCTCGGGCGTGGTGCCGCAGCAGCCACCGACCAGGGAGAGGCCGTACTCGCGTACGAAGGTCTCCTGGGCCTCGGCCAGCTCGGGCGCCGTGAGCGGGTAGTGGGCGCCGTCCTTGCCGAGGACCGGCAGGCCCGCGTTGGGCATGCAGGAGATCGGGATGCGGGAGTGCCGGGCGAGATAGCGCAGGTGCTCGCTCATCTCGGCGGGCCCTGTGGCGCAGTTCAGGCCGATCATGTCGATGCCCAGCGGCTCCAGGGCCGTCAGGGCGGCACCGATCTCGGAGCCGAGCAGCATCGTGCCGGTGGTCTCGACGGTGACCGAGCAGATCAGCGGGAGGTTCGCGCCGGTGGCGTCCAGGGCCCGGCGGGCGCCGAGGATCGCGGACTTGGTCTGCAGGAGGTCCTGGGTGGTCTCCACCAGAAGGGCGTCGGCGCCGCCCGCGATCATGCCTTCGGCGTTGGTCTGGTAGGCGTCGCGCAGCACCGTGTACGGAGCGTGTCCGAGGGTGGGGAGCTTGGTACCGGGGCCCATCGAACCAAGAACCCAGCGCTGCTGCCCCGTCTTCTCGGTGAACTCGTCGGCGACCTCGCGGGCGATGCGGACACCGGCCTCGGAGAGCTCGAAGTTCCGCTCGGGGATGTCGTACTCGCTCAGGGCGGCGAAGTTCGCGCCGAACGTGTTGGTCTCGACACAGTCGACACCGACGGCGAAGTACTCCTCGTGGACCGAGCGGACGATGTCCGGCCGCGTCACGTTCAGGATCTCGTTGCAGCCTTCGAGCTGCTGGAAGTCCTCAAGCGTCGGGTCCTGCGCCTGCAGCATGGTGCCCATCGCTCCGTCGGCCACCACGACGCGGGTGGCGAGGGCTTCTCGGAGGGCGTCCACACGGGCGCGGGGATCGGATGCGGGCGTTGGCAACGAGGCCATAAAAGTTCTCCCAGAGGTGCGACGGCTGTCGGCTTTGCGGCTCCACTCCCGGAGGCGCACCCGGTCAGGGTAACGGGGACGATGGTCCCCTCGTGAGTACGTCCACGAGCCGGAACGGCATGCGCGTGTCGTGGCCGGAAGCGTCCGATGGAAATATTGGCGCACGCCGCGCTCGCCCGAGGTCGGCAACGACCGATACTGTTCAGCATTGCCGAACGTTGCATGGCGACTCCAGCCAGCGATCCGCCAGTGATCCGCCAGCGACCTGTCAGCGAGAAGAACCGAGGGAGGAAGGGACTGCGATGGCACGCAACATCCAGTCGCTCGAACGGGCCGCGGCCATGCTCCGGTTGCTCGCGGGCGGCGAGCGGCGGCTCGGCCTCTCGGACATCGCCGCCGCGCTCGGTCTCGCCAAGGGCACGGCCCACGGCATCCTGCGCACCCTGCAGGCCGAGGGCTTCGTGGAGCAGGACTCCGCCTCGGGCCGCTACCAGCTGGGCGCCGAACTGCTGCGCCTGGGCAACAGCTACCTGGACGTGCACGAGCTGCGGGCCCGCGCCCTGGTGTGGACGGACGACCTGGCCCGCTCCAGCGGCGAGGCGGTCTACCTCGGCGTGCTGCACCAGGGAGGCGTGCTGATCGTGCACCACGTTTTCAGGCCCGACGACAGCCGGCAGGTCCTGGAGGTCGGCGTGATGCAGCCGCTGCACTCCACGGCCCTGGGCAAGGTGCTCTCCGCGTACGACCCGGTGGCGCACAGCGAGGTCCTGGAGGCCGAGCGCAAGGACTTCACCGCGCGCACGGTGTGCGACTCCGGCGACCTGGAGGCGGTGTTCGATCTCACCCGTGCGCGCGGGTACGCCGCCGACATCGAGGAGACCTGGGAGGGCGTGGCCTCGGTCGCCGCCCCGATCCACGACCGGCACCGGATGCCGGTGGGTGCCGTGGGCATCACGGGCGCCGTCGAGCGCGTCTGCAAGGCCCCCGACGACGGCGGGGCGGGCGGCGACGCCGGTTCCGGCGGGCTGCGCCCCGAGCTGATCGCCGCCGTCCGCGACTGCGCGCGCGCCGTCTCCCGCGATCTGGGCGCCAGCCGCTTCTGAGCCGCGCCCGCCGGATTCAAGGTGCAGGCCGCACCGATCCGAGTGACCATCGTTGAACGCCCACCGGCCTGTCGCCCCACAACGACGGGCCGATAACCGCAGGCGATCAATAACGATCGCGCATTCGATAAAAGATCCCTTGACGAGCCGGGAACCGCAGAGCGAGACTCGCGTCCATCGGTCGGCATTGTCGAACACCTACCGGCAATACGCGTTAGAGTGTCAACAGGCCAGACCGGACCCGACCCTCGCCTGAGGGCTCGGACCACCGGAAAGGGACCCGGGAGGTTCGTTACTCGGGTTTTCCCCTGGACGAAGGACAAAGGAGTCGCGGGTGTCCAGCCACGACATCTTCCTCGGCGAGACCATCGGTACCGCCATTTTGGTTCTGCTGGGCGGTGGCGTGTGCGCCGCCGTCACTTTCAAGCGCTCGAAGGCCTACGAGGCCGGCTGGGTCGCCATCGCGTTCGGCTGGGGCTTCGCGGTTCTTACCGGTGCCTACATGGTGGGTGGCGTCTCCGGCGCCCACCTGAACCCCGCCGTCACCGTCGGTCTCGCCATCGAGGGCGGCACCAAGTGGAGCGACGTGCCGCTCTACCTGGTCTCCCAGCTCTTCGGCGCCATGATCGGCGCGGTCCTGGTCTGGCTCGCGTACTACGGGCAGTTCCACGCCCACCTCACCGACCGTGAGGTCCTGGTCGCGCACAACGGTGCCGCTGACGACGAGGGCCTCGTCGACCCGAAGGCCGCGCCCGAGGCGGGCCCCGTGCTCGGCGTCTTCTCCACCGGTCCGGAGATCCGGAACGTGGCGCAGAACCTCATGACCGAGATCATCGCCACGGTCGTCCTCGTCCTGGCGATCCTCACGCAGGGTCTGAACGACGAAGGCAACGGCCTGGGCGTCCTCGGCGCCCTGATCACCGCACTCGTCGTCGTCAGCATCGGCCTCTCCCTCGGTGGCCCGACGGGCTACGCCATCAACCCGGTCCGTGACCTCGGCCCGCGCATCGTGCACTCGCTGCTCCCGCTGCCCAACAAGGGCGGTTCCGACTGGTCGTACGCCTGGATCCCGGTGGTCGGCCCGCTCGTCGGCGGTGCCCTCGCCGGCTTGATCTACAAGCTGTTCTGAGCGACGCCACGCAACCGACCACTCACGAACCACGCACGAGGAGCACACCGTGACCGACGCACACACCACCGGCCCCTTCATCGCGGCGATCGACCAGGGCACCACGTCCAGCCGCTGCATCGTGTTCGACAAGGACGGCCGGATCGTCTCCGTCGACCAGAAGGAGCACGAGCAGATCTTCCCGAAGCCGGGCTGGGTCGAGCACGACGCGAACGAGATCTGGGCGAACGTCCAGGAGGTCGTCGCCGGTGCCATCACCAAGGCCGGCATCACCCGGGACGACATCAAGGCCATCGGCATCACCAACCAGCGCGAGACGACGCTGCTCTGGGACAAGAACACCGGTGAGCCCGTCCACAACGCCATCGTCTGGCAGGACACCCGCACCGACGCCCTGTGCAAGGAACTCGGCCGCAACGTCGGCCAGGACCGCTTCCGCCGCGAGACCGGCCTCCCGCTGGCCTCCTACTTCGCGGGGCCCAAGGCCCGCTGGCTGCTCGACAACGTCGAGGGCCTGCGCGAGCGCGCCGAGCGCGGCGACATCCTCTTCGGCACGATGGACACCTGGGTCATCTGGAACCTGACGGGCGGTGTCAACGGCGGCAAGCACTTCACCGACGTCACCAACGCCTCCCGCACGATGCTGATGAACCTGCACGAGATGCAGTGGGACGAGCGCATCTGCTCCTCCATCGGCGTCCCGATGTCGATGCTGCCGGAGATCCACTCCTCCGCCGAGGTCTACGGCGAGGTCACCGGCGGCAAGCTGGGCGACCTGCTCGGCGGGATCCCGGTCGCCTCGGCGCTCGGCGACCAGCAGGCGGCCCTGTTCGGCCAGACCTGTTTCGCCGAGGGCGAGGCCAAGTCCACGTACGGCACCGGCACGTTCATGCTGATGAACACCGCCGACAAGGCCATCAACTCGTACTCCGGCCTGCTGACCACGGTCGGCTACCAGATCGGCGACCAGAAGCCGGTCTACGCACTTGAGGGCTCGATCGCCGTCACGGGCTCCCTGGTGCAGTGGATGCGCGACCAGATGGGGCTGATCAAGTCGGCCGCCGAGATCGAGACGCTCGCGTCCTCGGTCGAGGACAACGGCGGCGCGTACTTCGTGCCCGCCTTCTCCGGCCTGTTCGCCCCGTACTGGCGCTCGGACGCGCGCGGTGTCATCGCGGGTCTGACCCGCTACGTCACCAAGGCGCACCTCGCGCGCGCCGTGCTCGAGGCCACCGCCTGGCAGACCCGCGAGATCACCGACGCCATGACGAAGGACTCCGGCGTCGAACTGACCGCGCTCAAGGTCGACGGCGGCATGACCTCCAACAACCTGCTGATGCAGACCCTCTCGGACTTCCTGGACGCGCCGGTGGTGCGCCCGATGGTCGCCGAGACGACCTGCCTCGGCGCCGCATACGCCGCCGGTCTCGCCGTCGGCTTCTGGTCCAACACCGACGAGCTCCGCGCCAACTGGCGCCGGGCCGCCGAGTGGACCCCCCGCATGGACGCGGCAACCCGCGACCGTGAGTACAAGAGCTGGCTCAAGGCCGTGGAGCGGTCCATGGGCTGGCTCGAAGACAGCTCTGTCGAGGAGTAACACCCCACCATGAGTACCCAGTCCACCCTGCAGACCGTGCCTGCCCTCGGAACGCACCCGGTCGCCGGTTCCAACCCGAGCCGCGCCGAGACCCGCGAGCAGCTTTCCAAGGCGACGTACGACCTCCTGGTCATCGGCGGCGGCATCCTGGGCATCTCCACTGCCTGGCACGCGGCGCAGTCCGGTCTCAGGGTGGCCCTGGTCGACGCCGGCGACTTCGCCGGCGCCACGTCCTCCGCGTCCTCCAAGCTGCTCCACGGGGGCTTGCGCTACCTGCAGACCGGTGCGGTGAAGCTGGTCGCGGAGAACCACTTCGAGCGGCGTGCGGTGTCCCGGAACGTGGCCCCGCACCTCGCCAACCCGCTCACCTTCTACCTGCCCGTCTACAAGGGCGGCCCGCACGGCGCGGCAAAGCTGGGCGCGGGTGTCTTCGCGTACAGCGCGCTGTCCGCGTTCGGCGACGGGGTGGGGCACCTGCTGTCCCCGGAGAAGGCCCAGCGCGATGTGCCGGAGCTGCGCACCGACAACCTGAAGGCCGTGGCCGTGTACGGCGACGACCAGATGAACGACGCGCGGATGGCGCTGATGACGGTCCGTGCGGCTGTCGACGCGGGCGCTGTCGTTCTCAACCACTCCGAGGTCACCGGGCTGCGGTTCACCAACGGCCGGGTCACCGGTGCCGAGCTCAAGGACCGCACCGACGGTGCGGAGTTCGGCGTCAACGCCCGTCTGGTGCTGAACGCGACGGGGCCGTGGGTCGACCACCTGCGCAAGATGGAGGACCCGAACGCGGCGCCGTCCATCCGCCTGTCCAAGGGCGCGCACCTGGTCATGAAGCGCACCGCCCCCTGGAAGGCCGCGCTCGCGACCCCGATCGACAAGTACCGCATCACCTTCGCCCTCCCCTGGGAGGACATGCTGCTGCTCGGCACGACCGACGAGGAGTACGAGGGTGACCCCGCCGACGTCTCGGTCACCGAGAAGGACATCGACCAGATCCTCGACGAGGCCGCGTTCTCGGTCCGTGACCAGCAGCTCAAGCGGGAGCTGATGACGTACTCCTTCGCCGGTCTGCGGGTACTGCCGGGTGGGCCCGGCGACACATCGAAGGCCAAGCGGGAGACGGTCGTCAACGAGGGCAAGGGCGGCATGCTGTCCGTCGCGGGCGGCAAGTGGACGACGTTCCGGCACATCGGCCGCACGGTGATGCAGAAGCTGGAGGCGCTGCCGGGACACCCGCTGGGCGACGACTTCGAGCCGATCAACAAGCTGCCGAAGAAGCTGCCGCTGCCGGGTGTCGCCAACCCGCGCGCCGTCGCGCACCGGCTGCTCGTCGACAGTCCCGCGCCCGGTCCGCGGATGGGCGCTGACACCGCCAAGCACCTGGCGACGCACTACGGTTCGCTGTCCTTCGACATCGCGCGGCTCGCCAACGAGAATCCGGAGCTGGCGGAGCGGGTGCACCCGGATGCGCCGGAGATCTGGGCGCAGGTCGTGTACGCGCGGGATCACGAGTGGGCGGAGACGCAGGACGATGTGTTGCGGCGGCGGACGACGCTGACGATTCGGGGGCTGGACACGGATGATGTTCGGTCCAGGGTGCAGGATCTGCTCGACAAGAAATAGGGCTCACCCGGGGTGACCAAAGGGGCGGCTCCCACGGGGGGAGCCGCCCCTTTCGGCTGTGCCGGGGTTGCGGTCGCGGGGCTCCGCCCCGGGCCCCGCGCCTCAATCGCCGGCGGGGCTGATTTGCCGCACCGGCGTTGCGGATTCGGGGCTATGCCCCGGACCTCGCGCCTCAATCGCCGCAGGGGCTTGATCTACTCGCCCGTCGCCGAAGGGTCCGTCTCGTCCGCGTCCAGGATCGAGTGTTCCAACTTGCCGAGCAGGCGGGCCAGTTGGCGGCGTTCGGCTGGGGAGATGCCGGCCAGCATGCGTTCCTCGTTGGCGAGGTGGTTGGTGAAGACCTCGTCGACCGTGGCCAGGCCGAGGTCGGTGAGGCGGGAGTAGACGACGCGGCGGTCGTCGGCGTCCCGCTCGCGCACGATCAGGCCGTCCTTCTCCAGGCGGTCCATGCGCAGGGTGACCCCGGCGGACGAGACGAGCCCCGAGTCGGCGAGCTGCCCGGCGGTGAGCCGGTAGGGCTTGCCCGCGCGGCGCAGTGCGGTCAGCACGTCGAAGCCCGCGACCGACAGGCCGTGGCGTTCGATCGACGCGTTGAGTTTCGTGTTGTAGCGCAGGAACGAGCGGTGCAGGCGGGCCAGCACCTCCAGCGGTCCGGTGTCGAGCTCGGGCCGCTCGCGCGCCCAGTCCGCCACGATCTGTGTCACGGCGTCGTGCCGCTTCGCCTTCCGCTCGGCCATCCCCGTCCCCTCGCGCGCTTCCCACGGGCGGACGCGAAATCGTACGCCCCTGAAAATTCTACCCCTGAAGCGATCCGAGGCGGCGCCTACCGATCACCCCGACCAGTATCACCGCCGCGAGCGCCGCGGCGGCCGGAACGGCGGCCTTCCTCAGGAGGACGGGCAGGGCGGCGGCGCCGAGGTCGACGGCCTCCGGTTCGCCGGGCCCCGCCGGAGCCGCGGACTCCGTGTGCGGGCTCGACATCAACGCCGCGAGCCGTTCGGCGAACTGTCCGACGATGCGGTCGCCGACCTCCGTCATGATGCCGCGGCCGAACTGGGCGGGGCGCCCGGTGATGTCCAGGTCGGTGCGGACGCGGACGCGGGTGCCCGCGGGGTCGGCGAGGAGCTCCGCGGTGACGGTCGCGGCGGCTGTGCCCGCGCCGCGGGTCTCGCTGCCGCTGAGGTCGAGCCGCATGCTGCGGGCGGCCTCGTCGCGGGTGACGGCGCCCTCGCCGTGGTAACTCATCTGCACCGCGCCGACCTTGACCTTCACGCGGCCGGTGAAGGTGTCGCCGTCGAGGGTGTCGAGGACCGCGCCCGGCATGCAGGGGGCGACGCGGCCGAGGTCGTGGAAGAGCTTCCAGGCGTCGTCCGGCGCCGCCGGGACGGTGAAGGTGTGGTCGAGCTGCATGGCGGGGTCTCCCGGTCGGGGGTCAGTGGGTGGGGGCGGGGGCGTCGCGCAGCAGGTCGCGGATGCGGCTGGGCGAGAGCGGGCCGCGTCGGACGACGACGCCGAAGGGGCGCAGGGCGTCCTCGACGGCGTTCGCGAGGACGGCCTGCGGGGCGATGGCGCCGCCCTCGCCGAGGCCCTTCACGCCGAGGTCGTTCATGGGGCTCGGCGAGTGGATCTCGTCCATGTCGAGATCGGGGATCTCGGAGGAGGTGGGGACGAGGTAGTCCATGTAGGTGCCGGTGCGGGGCTGGCCGTCGGGGCCGTAGATCATCTCCTCGTAGAGGGCGCCGCCGATGCCCTGGGCGATGCCTCCGGTGACCTGACCCTCGGCGATCAGCGGGTTGACGATGACACCGGCGTCGTGGACGACGACGTACTGGAGAATCTCCAACTCACCTGTTTTCACGTCGACTTCGACGACGGCGGCGTGCGCTCCGCTGGCGACGGCGAAGCCGGGCGGGCGGAAGTGGACGGTCTCGCTGAGTTCGGTGCCGTGCCGGCCGTCGGTGGGTTCGGGGGTGCCGGGAAGCGGGGCGCGGCCGGTGAGTTCGGCGAGGGTGAGGGTCGGCCCGTCGGCCGCCTTGGTGGTGAACACGGCGTCGGTGAGGGTGAGTTCGGCGACGGGGATGTCGAGGCGGCGGGCCGCCGCGTCGAGGGCCTTCTCGCGGACGAGCTTTCCCGCACGGTGCGTGGCGTTGCCCGCGTTGACGAGGGCGCGGCTGGCGATGGTGCCGACACCGAAGGGGGTCGCGGAGGTGTCGCCGCCGACGACGTCGATGATGTCGAGCGGCACACCGAGCGCGTCCGCCGCGATCTGCGCCATGGAGGTGCGGTGGCCCTGGCCCTGCGAGGGCGCGCCGATGGCGAGTTTGACGCGGCCGCTGGGCGCGATGTCGATGCGCGCGGTCTCGAACGGGCCGAGGCCGGTGGCCTCGATGTACAGGGCGTAGCCGACGCCGATGTGCTTGCCTTCGCGCACCTCCGTGGGCACGGAGACCTTGGCGCGGGCCCGGCGGAGCAGTTCGGGGAAGTCCCCCGAGTCGTACGACTGGGGGTTGCCGGAGCGGTCGACGAGGCCGGTCGTGTACGGCATGTCGTCGGGGCCGACGAGGTTGCGGGCTCTCAACTCGGCCGGTTCCAGGTCAAGTTGTGCGGCCAGTCGGTCCATCGCCCGCTCCATCGCGAAGACCGCCTCGGGGCGCCCCGCCCCCCGGTACGGGGTGGCGAAGGCGGTGTTGGTGAGGACGCCGACGACGTCGATGTCGACGTTCGGGATCCGGTAGGGGCCGAGGAGGTGGCACAGCGAGTTGTAGGGGACGACCAGGCCGGTCATGTTGTACGCGCCGAAGTTGACGGTGATCCGGTCGCGTACGGCCAGGAGTCTTCCGTCGGCGTCGGCGGCGAGTTCGATGCGGTGGAGCTGCTCACGGGCGTGCGAGGCGGCGGTGAGGTTCTCGTTGCGGTCCTCGCGCCATACGACGGGGCGGCCCAGCTCGGCCGCCGCGTACGGGATGAGCATTTCCTCGACGTAGAGGATGCCCTTCTGGCCGAAGCCGCCGCCGACGTCGGTGGCGATGACGCGGACGGACTCGGTGTCCAGGCCGAGGGTGGTCGCGATGGACTCGCGGACGCGGTGCGGGGTCTGGGTGTTCGACCAGACGGTGAGCTCGCCGCTGTACGGGTCGACGCGGGCGGCGACGGCGCGTGTCTCGATGGGTGAGGCGACGTAGCGGTGGGCCTGGAACTCCTCGCTGATGACGGTGTGCGCGGCGGCGAACGCGGCGTCGGGGTCGCCCACTTGGGCCGCGACAGCCACCGCCGTGTTGTCCGGCAGGTCCTCGTGAAGCCGTGGGGCGTCGTCGGCGAGGGCCCGGTCGGGGTCGACGAGGACGGGCAGGGGCGCGTAACGGACGTCGACGCGCTCGAGGGCGTCCTCGGCGAGGTAGCGGTTGTCGGCGAGGACGACGGCGACGGGCTGGCCGACGTACAGCACCTTGTCGGTGGCGAGCAGCGGCATCGGGGTCGCCTCGACACGCGGGGCGAGGAGTTCGGCGAGGCGGGGCGGGGTGCGCAGCTCCTCCTTGTTCAGGAGCGGTGCGAGGTGGGCGACGTCGGCGCCGGTCCAGACGGCCACGACGCCGGGGGTGTCGAGCGCGGCGGTCACGTCGACGGACTCGATGCGGGCGTGGGCGTGCGGGCTGCGCAGGACGGCGGCCTCCGCGGCGTCGGGCAGGTCGATGTCGTCGACGTAGCGGCCGTTGCCGCGCAGCAGGCGGTCGTCCTCGACGCGGGGGACGGGGCGGCCGATCCAGGTGGTGGACATGCGGATCACTCCCCTCGCCGCGCGTCGGCGGCCGGTACGGGTTCGTACGTCTCGTCGAGGGCGCGGGTGAGCGCGCGGCGGATGTTGCGGTAGCCGGTGCAGCGGCAGAGGTGGCCGCTGAGCGCGTCGGCGACCTCGGTGTCGTCGGGCCGCTCGTCCTGTTCGGTCAGGGCGGTCGCGGTCATGAGGAAGCCGGGGGTGCAGAAGCCGCACTGCATGCCGTGGCAGGCGTGGAAGGCCTCCTGTACGGGGGTGAGCGGCGCCTCCCCGGGCGCGAGCCCCTCCACGGTGCGCAGGACGGCGCCCTCGCACTGGACGGCGAGCGTGAGGCAGGACCGGACGGGCGTGCCGTCGACGAGGACGGTGCAGGCCCCGCAGACGCCGTGCTCGCAGCCGACGTGCGTACCCGTGAGCCGGAGCCGGTCGCGCAGGAAGTCGCTGAGCAGCAGCCGGGATTCGACCTGGGCGGTGACGGGGTCGCCGTTCACGGTGAGCCGAACCTCGTGCCAGCCGGAGGGTTCGGCGAGCGGCGGGGTACGGACGGTGGCGGGGCTCGGCGTGGTCATCGGGTGCGCTCCCAAGCGGTGGTGCAGGCGCGGACGAGGAGGTGGGCGGCGGCCTCGCGGCGGTACGCGGCCGTGGCGTGGACGTCGTCGGACGGGTCGAGGTGCGCGAGGGCGGCCTCCCGGGCGGCGGTCAGGGCGGCCTGCCCCGCGTCGGTGCCGGTCAGCGCCGCCTCGACGGCGGTCAGCCGGACCGGAGTGGGGCCGACGCCGCAGAGGACGACGCGGGCGGCGGCCACGGTGTCCCCTTCCCGTTCGAGGAGTACGGCGACGCCGACGGTGGCGAAGTCGCCGTGCCTGCGGGCGAGTTCCTCGAAGGCCCAGCCGCCTCGATGGGGCGGAAGGACGACCTCGGTGAGAAGTTCGTCCGGTTCCACGGCGGTCTGGAAGGTGGCGAGGAAGAACTCCTCGGCGTCCACGGTGCGCTCCCCCGCCGGGCCGGCGATGACGAAGCGCGCTCCCAACGCCAGGGCCGCGGTGGGGAGTTCCGCGGCCGGGTCGTGGTGGACGAGGCTGCCACAGACGGTGCCGCGGGCGCGGATCTGCGGGTGCCCGATGTAACCGATCACGGCGGCGAGCAGCGGCCAGCCCGCACGGACGCGGGGATCGGCGGCCGCGTCGCGCTGGCGGACGGCGGCACCGACGCGCAGCGCGCCCGACGCGTCGACGGAGAGTTCGCCGAGGCCGGGGATGCGGGTGATGTCGACGAGCAGTCCGGGGCGGGCGAGCCGCATGCTCAGCATCGGGATCAGCGACTGGCCGCCGGCCACGACCTTGGGATCGCGGTCCTCGTCGGCGAGCAGGGCGAGCGCCTCCGGGACGGAGCGCGGGGCGCAGTAGTCGAAGGGTGTGGGTTTCAAACCGTCTGCCACCAGGCCTCTCGGAGCGAGCGAACGGTACGGATTACCTAAGAGCTGAAATGATTGACTCTGAAGTACCTTCTTGGCAAGGGGATCGGTAACATCGAGCCTAGCCAGCCCTTGCACGGGTAACTGATTTGAACGCCCGTGCACAAACTGGCCCCTCTCCCGGCTCGACTACTGTTGCTCTGTGGACCCACAGCAGGAGAAGCGGCGCGGCCGATCGCACGACCCCGAGGGGAACCGGAGGGCCGTGCTCGAAGCGGCCCGGCGGCTGTTCGCGGCCCACGGCTATCAGGGCGTCGGCATCCGGGCCATCGCCGCCGAGGCCGGGGTGACACCCGGACTCGTCATGGCGTATTTCAGCTCCAAGGACGGGCTCTTCCGCGCCGTCGTCGGCGAGGGGACCGGCGTCACGGCCGCCCTGCTCGACGAGGCGGGCAACGATCCGGCCGGCCTCCCGGGCGCCCTCGCGCACTCCTACCTGGACCGCTGGGACCGCCTCTCCGCCCAGGACCCGCTGGCCGCGCTGATCCGCTCGGCGCTCAACCACCCGCCCAGCGCCGAGCAGTTGAGCGAACTCCTGGAACGCCTGGTGACCGGGCCCCTGCGGGGCGTGCTCGGCGAAGGGCCCGGGGCGGCGGCCCGGATCGGCATGATCCGCAGCGTCCTGTTCGGCGTCATCATGGAGCGCTACCTGTTCGCCCACGAGCCGGCCCGCTCGGTGCCGACGGCCGAACTGGAGCCGCTGCTCACCGACGTGCTGACCGCGGCCATCGGCACGCAGGCGGAGGGCGCCGACGGGCCACCGAGGGCCGAGGACTCCCCCGCCACCGACGCCGACACCCGCGTCTTCGCCGCCCTCACCGACTGCGCCACCCGCTACCGCACGCTGATCGGCCGCGTCGTCAAGCGGCACGGCCTCTCGCTCACCGCCTTCGAGGTGCTCGCCGAGCTGCGCCGCACCCCCGCCCCGCACCGCCGCACCATGGGCGAGCTGGCGGCGGCCGGGGCGCTCAGGGCCGGCGGGATGACCCAGCACGCAGACCGGCTCGCGCGGGCCGGGCTCATCGAGCGGGAGGGCGACGAGCGGGATCGGCGGATCGTGCAGCTGCGGCTGACCGAGGCCGGGCGGGAGCTGGTCGACCGGGTCACCGAGGAGCGCAGGGCGGGCGAGCGGGAGCTGCTCGGCGGGCTGCGGCCGGAGGAGCGGCGCGGGCTGCGGGCGCTCCTCGGGACGCTGGGCGAGGCCCTCGCGGACCCGCCGGGCACCGCCTGAGGTCTGCCCCGGACCGACCTCACCGCACGAGAACGGCGCCGTAGCCAGAAGCCCCCGATGCATGACAACGGCGCCGGACCCACCAGGCCCGGCGCCGCGACATCCCCCCGCTCCCCCGTTACGCGTTCAGCTCCTCCAGCGTCCTCCCCTTCGTCTCCACCGCGAACAGCGCGATCACCGCACCCACGACTGCCACGATCGCCAACTGCGCGAAGACCAGGCCCAGGCCACTGCCGGATCCGATGATCGCGCCGACCGTGATCGGGCCGAGGATGACGCCGAGCCGGTTCCACAGGCCGCCGAAGGCGGCGCCGGTGGCCCGGTTCCGCGTCGGGTAGAGCTCCGGCGAGTAGAGGTAGAGGCCCGCGTTGATCGCGTAGACGAAGAACGTCGTGCAGGAGGCGAACAGGGCGACCTGGAGCCCCGACGTCACCCCGACCATGGCCAGGATCCCGAGGGTGAGCGCCGTGCCGCCGAGCGCGGCGACCAGGGCGGGGCGCCGCCCGATCCGGTCGATGAGGAGCGCGACGACGAAGGTGCCGACCAGGCCGGTGATGTTGCTGAGCAGCGTGTAGACCAGCGCGGTCGTCAGGTCGAGGCCGAAGTTCTTGGTGTAGAGCGAGGGCAGCCACGTCGAGATGCCGTGGTTGACGTAGTACGCGATGAACCACAGGCCGGACAGGACGGCGGTGCGCCGCAGATAGCGGCCGGTGAACAGGTCCCGCAACCGGCCCCGGCCGGTCTCCGCCACGGGTGCGGGGCCGGGCTCGGGCAGCGGTTCACCCACGGCTCGCTCGACCTCGGACTCGATCCTGGCGATGACCTTCTCGGCCTCCTCCACGCGCCCCTGCGACAGCAGCCAGCGCGGCGACTCCGCGACGTGCTTGGGCAGCGCCACGGCGATCAGGACGGGCAGCCCGCCCAGGATGAACATGGCGCGCCAGCCGAGGTTCGGCACGACCCACACCGCGACGAGGCTGGCGGCCGCGAGGCCGGCCGGGAAGATCATCTCGTAGAGCAGCACGAAGCGGCCGCGCTTGTCGGAGCGGGAGATCTCGTTGATGTACGTGGCCGCGACCGGGACGACGCCGCCGATGCCGAGTCCCTGGACGAACCGGAAGAGCGAGAACAGCTCGATGCCGTTCGCCGTGGCGACGGCGAGGCTGGCGAGGCCGGTGATCGCGACGCCCAGGGCCACCGTGCGCACCCGGCCGATCCGGTCCCCCAGCCAGCCGGCGACCAACGCGCCGAGCAGCATGCCGATGGAACCCGTGGTGACCGCGAAGGTCGCCTGCCCCGTGCTCAGGTGCCAGTCCTTGATGAGGACGGGCAGCGCGGAGGCGGCCAGGAGCTGGTCGAAGGCCTCGAAGAACGTCACGGCGCCGATCAGGAAGCGCACCTTGACGTGCCAGCGGGAGTGCGGCAGCCGTTCGAGTCTGGCCGCGATCGAGCCGAGGCCCTGTTTTCCGGGTGCTCCGGCTGCTCCGGCGTTACCGGCCACAGTCGTCATGGAGGGGTCCTTCCGCGAGCACGCGAGCGTGCGGAGAGTTCATGAGGAGTTCCGGCGACAGTAGAAGGCAACTCCTAAGCGGTCAATGGTTAGCCACTTAGGGATCTGAAGACAGGTGAACGACGAAGAACCCGACGACAGGGCCTTGCGGAGAAACATTTAAGCGCTTAGCTTTCTAGTGCTTCAGCAAGTCAACTCCCGTGCGCCGGAGGTCCCGCCGTGTCCCACCACCCCACCGAAATCCTGGTCGCGGGCCAGTGGCGACGCGGCTCCGGTGCCCCGCTCGACACGGTCGACCCCGCCACCGGACAGGTGCTCGCCACGCTGCACACCGCGTCCGCCGAAGAGGTCGACGAGGCCGCGCGGGCCGCGGCGGCGGCAGCGGCGGACCCGGCCTGGCGCGACCTTCTGTCCCACCAGCGGGCCCGGCTCCTGTACCGGATCGCCGAGCTGACCGAACAGGCCGCGGACGAGCTGGCCGCGACGCAGACCGCCGACACCGGCAAGACCCTCACCGAGACGAAGGCGCTCGCGCTCAGCGCGGCCGGCACCTTCCGGTACCTGGCCGCCACCCTGGAGACCACCGAGGAGGCCATCACCCCCTCGCGCGGCCCGTACGTCACGATGAGCGTGCACGAGCCGATCGGTGTGGTCGGGGCGGTCAACCCGTGGAACTCCCCCGTGGCCAGCGACGCGCAGAAGATCGCGCCCGCCCTGGCCGCCGGGAACGCGGTGCTGCTCAAGCCCGCGGCCTGGACCCCGCTGGTCTCCCTGAAGCTCGGCCGGATCATCACCCGCGCGCTCACCGAACTCGGCCTGCCGACCGCCCTGTTGTCGGTGCTTCCGGGCAGTGGCCGGGTGGTCGGCGACGCCGTCGTCAAGCACCCGCTCGTCGGCCGGATCGGGTTCACGGGCGGCACGGAGACCGGCCGCTCCATCGCGGAGATCGCCGCACGCAAGCTGATCCCCGCCTCCCTCGAACTGGGCGGCAAGTCGCCCACGATCGTGCGGGCGGACGCGGACGTCGAACAGGCCCTCGCGGGCGTGATGTTCGGCATCTTCTCGTCCAGCGGGCAGTCCTGCATCGCCGGTTCGCGGCTGTTCGTGCACGCGTCGCTGTACGACTCGTTCGTCGGCGAACTCGTCTCGCGGGTGAGCAAGTTGCGGGTCGGACCCGGTACCGACCCCGACACCCAGGTCGGCCCGCTCGTGCACGCGAAGCACCGGGACTCGGTCGCCGAGTACGTCGACCTCGCCCGCTCCGAGGGCGCCGAGGTGCTCTGCGGCGGCGCCGCCCCCGAGAACCCCGCATACGAGAACGGCGCGTACTACCTGCCGACCGTCCTCGCGGGCCTCGCGAACGACTCCCGCACCTGCCAGGAGGAGATCTTCGGCCCGGTCCTGGTGGTCCTGCCCTACGACGACGAGGACGACCTGGTCGAGCAGGCCAACGACTCGGTGTACGGCCTGGCCTGCGGGATCTGGACCCGCGACCACCGCGCCGCCTGGAACCTGGCCCGCCGGATCGACGCGGGCACCGTGTGGATCAACACGTACAAGCAGTTCAGCGCGTCCACCCCGTTCAGCGGGCTGAAGGACAGCGGCCTCGGCACCGAGAAGGGACGTGACGCCATCCGCGCCTACCAACGCCAGAAGTCCCTGTACTGGGGCACGTCCGAAGCCCCGCTCCCCTGGGCCAACTGACCACCCCCGCATCGGAGTTCCCATGTCCCACCCCCCGATCGCCCGGCTGCGCGCCCTGCGCTCCGTCGAACTGCTCACCCCGTCCTTCGCCGAGGCCACCGACTTCTACGAGGAGGCGTGGGGCCTGGAGGTCGTCGAGTCCGAGCACAGCGCGAGCTGGCTGCGCGGCACCGGCGAGCAGCACCACGCCCTCCAGCTCACCCGCTCCGAGCGCACCGGCCTCGGCCGCCTCGTGTTCGCCGTCACCACCCCCGCCGAGATCGACGAGGCGGCGCGCCGCCTGGAGGCCCGCGGGATCGTTCCCGTCGCGGGGCCCGGACCGCTCGACCAGGTCGGCGGCGGCTACGGCCTGCGCTTCCACGACCACGAGGGCCGGCTCGTCGAGCTGTCCGCCGAGACCTGGGCCGTCGCCCCGCGCGGGCAGGACACGGCCGTGCCGGTCGGTGTCACGCACGCCGTCCTCAACACCCCCGACATCGACGCCGCCGTCGCGTTCTACTGCGACGTCCTCGGCCTGCGCGTCTCCGACTGGTCCGAGCACCAGATGGCGTTCCTGCGCTGCAACGCCGACCACCACTGCATCGCGTTCAACCAGGCCGAGTGGGTGTCCCTCAACCACGTGGCGTACGAGATGAGTTCGGTCGACCACTTCATGCGCGGGCTCGGGCGCCTGCGCCACCACGGGATCGTCCCGCAGTGGGGCCCGGGGCGGCACGGGCCCGGCAACAACACCTTCTCCTACTTCACCGACCCGACCGGGCTCGTCTGCGAGTACACGTCCGAGGTCGCCCAGATCGTCGAGGACCGATGGATCGCCAAGGTGTGGCGGCGGGTGCCGGAGCTGTCCGACCTGTGGGGGACGGCGGGCCCGCCGTCCAAGGAGATCCGCTGTCACATGGCCGGTTCGCCGGAAGGGATTCAGGCATGAGCACGCTGAAGGTCGGACTCGTCGGCTGGGGCGCCATCGGCCGCGTCGTCGGCACCGCACTGGCCCAAGGGGACGTACAGGGCGCCGAGTTGACCGGCATCGTCGACAACCGCCCGCTCGGCGAGGCGGCGCCCGCGCCGCAGGTGACCTTCGAGGAGGCCATCGAGCGCTGCGACCTGATCGTCGAGGCGGCCGGTCAGGGCGTCGTCCGGGAGTGGGGCGAGCACGTCCTCACCTCGGGCACCGATCTGCTCGTGGCCTCGACCGGGGCCCTCACCGACGACGAGCTGGCCAAGCGGCTGCTCGCCGCCGGGCCCGGCCGGGTGTTCTTCACGGGCGGCGCGGTCGGCGGCCTCGATCTGCTCCAGGCCGTGCGGGCCCTGGGGCCGATCGAGGACGTCCGGCTCACCACCACGAAGCTGCCCTCCACCCTCGAACAGCCGTGGATGGACGAGGAGTTGCTGGGCCTGATGCGTTCGGCGACCGACCCTGTCACGGTCATGTCGGGCACGGCGCGCGACGTGCCGGTGAAGTTCCCCAAGTCGACGAACGTGGCCGCCTCGGTCGCCCTCGCCGTCGGCGACCTGGACGCTGTGCGGGTCGAGGTCGTCGCCGATCCGGGGGCCACGCGCACCCGGCACGTCATCGAGGCGTCCGGGGAGCACGGCGCGTACCGCTTCGAGGTCGCGCACCGGCCGGACCCGGGCAACCCGGCGACCAGCCAGGTCGTGCCGTACTCGGTGCTGCGTTCGGTGACCGCGCTCGCCGGCCGGTCGGGGCAGATCCTGTGATCCACGTGGAAGAGGCGGGCACCGAAGGCCCCCTGCTGCTGTGCCTGCACGGCATCGGATCCTCCTCGGCCGCTTTCGCCCCGCAGCTCGAAGCACTGGCGCCGCACGCCCGCGTCGTCGCCTGGGACGCGCCCGGCTACGCCAAGTCGGCCGATCCGGACGGCCCGTTGGACCTCGACGGCTTCGCGGACGCCGCGGCCGACGTGATCCGCTCGTACGGCACCTCCGCGCACGTCCTCGGTGTCTCGTGGGGCGGGGTCATCGCCCTGCGGCTCGCGACCCGGCACCCGGACCTCGTGGACTCGCTGATCGTCGCCGACTCCAGCGCGGGCTCCGGCACCGATCCGAAGAAGGCGGAGGGCATGCGGGCCCGCGCCGCCGAGCTGGCCGAGGCGGGACCGCGCGCGTTCGCCGAGAAGCGCGGACCGCGCCTGGTCTCGGAGCTCGCGCCCGCCGAACTCGTCGAGCGGGTCGTCGACACCATGGCCGCCTCCGTACGGCTGCCCGGCTACGGGTACGCCGCCGAGGCCATGGCGGGCGCCGACCTGCGCCCCGAACTGTCCGCCGTCACCGCGCCCACGCTCGTGATCTGCGGCGACCGCGACAAGGTCACCGGCGTCGAGGCCTCCCAGGTCATCGCCGGGGGCCTGCACAAGACGGCCTACGTGATCGTCAAGGACGCCGGTCACCTGGCCAACCAGGAACAGCCCGAACGGTTCAACGCCTGGGTCCTGTCCCACCTGCACATCGTCACTGCCTAGCTGTCAGTGCCTACCTAAGGACGCACACCATGCCTCTGACCACCACCGAGTACGACAACGGCGGCGACCTCGGCACGTACACCGACTCGCTGATCGCCTCGAAGGAGTCGCGCGTCGCCGACTTCGACACGCTCTCCTTCCAGGAGAAGGCGGGCAAGCAGTACCGCCGCGGCCAGATCCGCTACGTGGGCTCCGGCGCCACCGGCAACCACGAGGGCGACAGCCGCATCCTCCCGTCCGGCGGCTTCACGTTCTCCAACATGCTGCTGCCGCCCGGCGCCGAGGGCCCGGCCCACACCCACCACGACGTGGAGGAGGCCTTCTTCGTCCTGGAGGGCGAGGTCCGCGTGGGTGTGCACCGCGGCCCGGACGAGGTCGAGTACCGCACCCTCGGCTACCGCGACATGATCGTGGTGCCCGCCGGTGTGACCCGCTCGCTGAAGAACGAGGGCGACACCGACGCCCTGTTCTGTGTCGTCATCGGCACGCAGAAGCCGCAGGTGCCCTCGTACCCCGAGTACTCGCCGATGCACGGTGTCACCCGTGACTGATGCGCCGCACGCGCGCACGGTCGTCGTGACCGGGGCGGGCCGTGGTCTGGGACTGGCCATGGCCCGCCGGGCCGGCGAGGACGGCTTCCGGGTCGTGCTCGCCGAGGTCGACCCCGAGCGCGGCGCGCGCGCCGCGGAGGAGCTGCGGGCCGAGGGCCTCGACGCGCACTTCACCCGCTGCGACGTGGCTGACCCGGCGTCCGTCGACGAACTCGCCGCGTTCGTACGGGACTTTGGCGGGCTCTACGGAATCGTCAACAACGCTGCCCTCGCCAACGGCGTCGGCGGCAAGGAGTTCCAGGACATCGACATCGAGACCTGGGACCGCCTGATGACGATCAACGCGCGCGGCCCCTGGCTGGTGGCCAAGGCCCTGCACCCGCTGTTCGGTCCGACAGGACGCATCGTCAACATCGCGTCGGACGCGGCCCTTTACGGCTCTCCGAGGCTCGCGCACTACATCACGTCGAAGGGTGCGGTCATCGCCCTCACCCGGGCCATGGCTCGGGAGCTCGGCGAGCGCGGCATCACCGTCAACGCGCTGGCGCCCGGCCTCACCGAGTGCGAGGCGACCGAGGGGGTGCCGGAGGAACGGCACGGGCTCTACGCCGCGAACCGGGCGATCTCCCGGCCGCAGCAGCCCGAGGACCTCACGGGCCTCGCCTCCTTCCTCCTCTCGGAGGAGTCCCGCTATCTGACCGGTCAGGTGGTCGCCGTCAACGGCGGCTTCACCATGAACTGACCCAACTTCCCTACTGGAGCACTGAGTTATGGATCTGGGCCTCGCCGACCGGACCTACGTGGTCACCGGAGGCAGCTCGGGCGTCGGCCTGGCCACGGTCCGCGCCCTCCTCGACGAAGGCGCGAACGTCGCCACCTGCGGGCGCGACGCCGACCGCCTGAAGAGGATCGGCGCACACGACCGCCTCTTCACCGCCACCTGCGACGTGCGCGACGCCGACGCCGTACGCGGCTTCGTGGCCGCGTCCGCGCGGGCCTTCGGCGGGCGCCTCGACGGTCTCGTCAACAACGCGGGCCAGTCCCGCATGAAGCGCCTCGACGACACGACCGAGGACGACTGGCGCGACGAGCTGGAGCTGAAGTTCGCGGGCGTGCTCAACCCGCTCCAGGCGGCGCGGGAGCATCTGAAGGCGTCCGACGCGGCCTCCGTCGTCAACGTCAACGCGGTGCTCGCCAAGCAGCCCGAGCCGCGCCTGATCACGACGAGCGCCGCCCGCGCCGGCATCCTCAACCTCTCGAAGTCCCTGTCCCAGGAGCTGGCCCCGGAGGGCATCCGGGTCAACTCGGTCTGCCTCGGCCTCGTCGACACCGGCCAGTGGACTCGCCGGCACGCCGCCGCCGACTCCGGGATGAGCTACGAGGACTGGCAGGCGGAGCTGGCCGCCGACCGCGGCATCTCGCTCGGCCGGCTCGGCCGGGCCGAGGAGGTCGCGTACGCGATCGTCGCGCTGCTCTCGCCGCGCGCCTCGTACATCACCGGGACCGGCATCGATGTCTGCGGCGGCGTCGGCCGCGGCATTCTCTGAGGAGTTCACATGCAGTACACCAACGGCGGTGACCTCCTCGTCGCCGTCCTCAAGGAACTCGGCGTCGACACGGTCTTCGGGATCGTGTCCGTGCACAACCTGCCGCTCGTCGAGGCCGTCGACCGCGAGCTGCGCTTCGTGCCCGTGCGGCACGAGGCGAGCGCGGTCAACGCCGCCGACGCCTACGGCCGGGCCCGCGGCACGATCGGCTGCGCGCTCACCTCGACCGGCACGGGCGCGGGCAACGCGGCCGGTTCGCTGATCGAGGCGCTCGCCTCCGGCACGTCCGTGCTGCACGTCACCGGCCAGGTCGAGGCCGAATTCCTCGGCAGCGGCCGCGGGTTCATCCACGAGACGAAGAACCAGCTCGGCATGCTCGACGCCGTCTCGGCTTACGCGGCCACGGTGCGCTCCACCGAGGAGGCGGGCGACGTGCTGCGCTCCGCCGCCCGCGCCGCGCTCGCCTCGCCCGGCGGCCCGGCGAGCGTGGAGTGGCCGATCGACCTTCAGTACGCGGCCCAGACGGACGCCCCCGTGGCCGTGGAGCGGACCGCCATCCCTGTCCTCGAGCACGAACTCGCGGACGCTGCGGCCCTGTTGGCCTCCGCCGAGCGTCCCTTGATCTGGGCCGGCGGCGGCGCGGCCCGCGCCGGCGCCGAGCTGACCGCGCTCGTCGAGGCGACCGGCGCCGGCCTGCTCACCTCCAACTCCGGGCGCGGCGCGGTCCCCGAGGACCACCCGCAGGTCATCGGCAACTTCGCGACCACTCCGGCCGGGCGCGCGCTGCTCGCCGACGCGGACGTGCTGCTGACGATCGGCACCCACTTCCGGTCCAACGAGACCGCCGACTACGGCCTGGAGCTCCCGGACGCCGAGCGGCACATCCAGATCGACGTCGACGCCGCAGCGCTCGGCCGCGTCTACCCGGCGGCGCACACCCTGCACGCCGACGCCGCCGACGCGCTCGCCGCCCTGCTCCCCCACGCCCGCGCCGCCGAGCCGTCGTGGACGCGGCGGATCAAGGACGTACGGGCCGAGGTGCGGGCCACGCTGCACGACAACATCGGCCCGCAGGCGGCCATCTGCGACGCCCTGCGCGCCGTGCTGCCGCGCGACGCCGTCGTCGCCCGGGACGTCACGATCCCGTCCAGCAGCTGGGGCAACCGGCTTCTGGAGATGTACGACCCGCGCTCCAACGTCTTCCCGCGCGGCGGCGGCATCGGTCAGGGCCTCGGCATGGGCATCGGCGCCGCGCTCGCCGACCCCGGGCGGCCCACCGTCGTCATCGCGGGCGACGGCGGCCTCGCCGTGCACCTCGGCGAGCTGCTCACCGTCGCCCAGGAGCGGCCCCGCCTGACCGTCCTGGTCTTCAACGACGGCGGCTACGGCGTGCTGCGCAACATGCAGGACCGGTACAGCGAGCGCCGCTCCGGCGTCGACCTCGCCACGCCGGACTTCGAACTCCTCGCCCGCGCCTGCGGGTTGCCGTACCTGCGGATCGCGGACGCCGAGCACGCGCGGCCGGTCCTGGAGCAGGCGGTCGGCGCCGAGGGTCCGACCCTCGTCGAGGTCGACCTGGCCGCGCTCGGCCCGATGAAGAACCCGTTCACCCCGCCCGTGAAGATCCCCGGCGCGTAAGGAGGCCAGCACCATGACCGAAGAGCGTCGCCTTGACCTGTTGGTCCGGCGGATGACCTGGGAGGCCGACGGGGTCCTGTCCGTCGAGCTGATCCACCCCGACGGCAAGCCGTTGCCCGCCTGGGAGCCCGGCGCGCACCTCGACGTGCACGTCGGCGGCCAGGTCCGCCAGTACAGCCTGTGCGGGGACCCGGCCGACTGCGGCACGTACCGCATCGGCGTGCTCAACGAGCCGTCCTCGCGCGGTGGTTCGCGGCACGTGCACACCAAGCTGCGCCCCGGCCAGCAGGTGACCGTCTCCGAGCCGCGCAACCACTTCGCCCTGGAGGACGCGCCGGCGTACGTGTTCGTCGCGGGCGGCATCGGTGTCACGCCGATCCTCGCGATGGCCCGGGAGGCCGCCCGGCGCGGCGCTGACTGGCGCATGGTGTACGGCGGCCGGGGGCGCGCCTCGATGGCGTTCACCGACGAGCTGGCCGCGCTCGGCGGCGACCTGACCCTCGTACCGCAGGACGAGCAGGGGCACATCGACCTGGACGGGACGCTCGCCGGGCTGCCCGAGGGGACCCTCGTGTACTCCTGCGGGCCCGAGCCGCTGCTCGCCGCCGTGGAGGAGCGCTGCCCTGCCGAGCGACTGCGCCTGGAGCGGTTCGCCGCGCCCGTCGTCGAACGGTCCGCGGACGACGGCGAGTTCGAGGTCGAGTGCCGCACCTCCGGGCAGACCCTCACCGTCGGCGCCGACACCTCGATCCTGGAGGCCGCCGAGGGCGCGGGCATCGACGTCGCCAGCTCGTGCCGCGACGGCATCTGCGGCTCCTGCGAGACCCGCGTCATCGAAGGCGCCCCCGAACACCGCGACTTCCTCCTGTCGGAAGCCGAGCACGCCGCGAGCGCCTCGATGATGATCTGCGTCTCGCGCTGCGCGGCCGGCTCCCGCCTCGTCCTGGACCTGTAATCCCCTCCTGGAATCCGTAGGAGACACCCATGAGCAGCAGCACCGAGACCACCGACTGGCCCTACCTGGAGGTCCACCAGTCGCGCACCCACGAGCCGAGCCCCTACGAGCACAAGCTCGCGGCGACGCTCGAAGAGGTCTTCACCAAGGTCGGCCACGAACTCGCCGACGTCGTGGGCGGATTGAACGCCCGTCAGGTCCACGCCCCCGACGGGCAGCCGTGGACCGAGGAATCCTTCCGCGCCGAGATGCACCGACTGGGAGCGTGACGCACCATGGCTCTGACCGCCGACAAGATCTACGCGACCGGCCTGCGCAACCAGTGGCACCCGGTCGTCCCCTCCTCCTTCGTCGCCCCCGGCGCCATGCGCAAGGTCACCGTCCTCGGCGAGCAGTGGCTGCTGTTCCGCCGCTCGGACGGCACCCTGAGCATGCTCGCCGACCGCTGTCCGCACCGCGGGGCCCCACTCTCCCTCGGTAAACACCTGGGCGACCGGGTGGCCTGCTGGTACCACGGCGTCGAGGTCGAGACCGACGGCACGGTCTCCTCCGTGCCCGGACTGCCCGGCTGCAACCTGGAGGGCAAGAAGCTCGTCACGTCGCTGCCCGTGCGCGAGGTGGCGGGCGCCGTCCTCGCGTACTTCGGCGACGAACAGCACCCGGAGCCCGCCGAGTTGACGCTCCCCGACCCGCTGACCGACCCCGACATCGACGCGTTCCTGTGCTACGCCGAGTGGGACGTGCCGTGGCGCTACGGCGTGGAGAACCTGCTCGACCCGATGCACGGCCAGTTCCTGCACCACGACTCGCACACGATGTTCGACGGTGACACCACCGCCAAGTTCCGCATCCGCGAGACCGACCGCGGCTACTTCTTCGAGAAGACCGACCAGCGGGGCGTGAACTTCGACTGGGTGGAGCTGTGCCGCACGGGCGTGGACTGGGTCGACCTCTCGATCCCGTACCCGCCGTCCGCGGGCCCCGGCGGCCCGTTCGGCATCGTCGGCATGGTCCGCCCGGTCGACGAGGAGCGCTGCGCCGTCTTCTTCTGGCGCTACCGCAAGGTCCAGGACTGGCAGCGCGACACCTGGCGCTTCCTCTACAGGACGCTGATCGAGCAGCGGCACTGGGCGGTCCTGGAGCAGGACCGCGAGATGCTGGAGGCCATGCCGGCCGACGCCGACCAGCACGAGAACCTGTACCAGCACGACCTCGGCGTGGTCCGGCTGCGCCGCATGTACCGCGGCGAGGCCGAGAAGCAGTCCGCCGGCGCATGAGCACCCGGGCCCGCTGGGCGGGCGTCCTCAGCCTGCTGGTCATCGTTCTGATCAGCTACGTGGACCGGGTGAACGTCTCCGTCCTCATCACGGACAAGGCGTTCACCGACCACTTCGGCATCACCGGCGACCCGACGGCGCAGGGCGCCCTGTCGACGGTGTTCCTCGTCGGGTACGGCATCGCGGCGTTCTTCCTCACCCCGTTCTACGAGACGACGCTCGGGGTGCGCCGCGGCCTCGTCGTCAGCGTCGCCCTGTGGTCGCTGATGACACTGCTGTCGCCGTACGCACTCGGCGCGCTCACGCTGACCGTGCTGCGCGCCCTGCTCGGCGCCGCCGAGGGCCCGCTGTTCTCGCTCAAGACGATGTACGTGCGCGAGCACTTCGCGCCGCACGAGGCGGGCCGCCCGAACGCCGTCAGCTCCATGGGCGTGTCCCTGGGCACGGCGGCGGGCCTGCCCCTGATCACGTACCTCGTCTACCGCTTCGACTGGCACACCTCGTTCCTCGCCCTCGCGGCGCTGAACGCGGTGGTCGGCCTGCCGCTGATCCTGCTGTTCGTACGGGGACGCGGGGTGCGCGGCGCCGAGCGCCCCGGCTTCGGGACCACGCTCAAGGGCGCGCTGCGGATGCCCCGCCTGGCGCCCATCCTGGTCATCGAGATCGCCACGCTGGCGTATCTGTGGGGGTCGAGCGCCTGGCTGCCCTCGTATCTGCTGCACGAGCGGCACTTCTCGCTCTCCGCGATGGGGATCGTCTCCGCGCTGCCGTTCCTGATGTCGCTCGTGTCCGGGTTCCTCGGCGGGCTGCTGCTCGACCGGCTGCCGCGGCGGCTGCTCGCGCTGCCGTTCGTGGTGGGCTCGACCGGCACCGCCGTGTGCGTGCTGCTCGTCGCGGGCGCGGACAGCGACGCGGCGGCGGCCACCGGTCTCATCCTGGCCGGCGGGTTCTGGGGCCTTCAGGGCCCGGCCATCCCCACGCTCGTCCAGCACTGCGCGCCCGCACACTTCGTCGGCAGCGCCTACGGGGTCGTGAACGGGGTCGGCAACCTCGTGTCCGCGTTCATGCCCACCCTGATGGGTGTGGCCATCGCGGCGAGCGGCGGCCACGGTTTCGGCGCCGGATTCGGCCTCCTCGCCGGGGCCCAGGCGCTGACGCTGGTGTGCGGGGCATGGCTGCTGGTGCGACCGGTGCAAGCGGCGCCCACCTCCCCAGAGGTGGAGTGGACCACTCCGGCACGGGGCAGTGTTGGAGGCAGTCCGCGCCCGTAAGGGGGCTGCGGAGGGCCCCCGCCGACGCCGTAAGGTGGGCAGGTACGCGAGGGCACGTCGGAAGGAGGCGCTGGGTGATCGAGCTCGAGGGGGTACCCGAGCTGGTCGACCCGGTCATGGTGGCCGCGTTCGAGGGCTGGAACGATGCCGGCGACGCCGCCTCCACCGCGGTCGCGCATCTCGACAAGGAGTGGAAGGGCGAGGTGTTCGCGGCGCTCGACGCCGAGGACTACTACGACTTCCAGGTCAACCGGCCGACCGTGTTCGTCGACGGCGGAGTGCGAAAGATCACATGGCCGACGACGCGGCTCTCGGTGATCCGGGTCGGCGGCGACAAGCCGCGCGATCTCGTCCTGGTCCGGGGCATCGAACCGTCCATGCGCTGGCGCTCGTTCTGCAACGAGCTGCTCGGCTTCGCGCACGAGCTGGGCGTCGAACTCGTCGTCGTCCTCGGCGCGCTGCTCGGCGACACCCCGCACACCCGGCCCGTGCCGGTCAGCGGTGTCACCTCCGACCCGGATCTGGCCACGCGGATGAACCTGGAGGAGACCAAGTACGAGGGGCCCACGGGCATCGTCGGCATCCTCCAGGAGGCCTGCACGCACGCCGGTGTCCCCGCGGTCTCCCTGTGGGCGGCCGTCCCGCACTACGTGTCGCAGCCGCCGAACCCGAAGGCGACGCTGGCCCTCCTGAACCGTCTGGAGGACCTGATCGACCTGCGCATCCCGCTGGGCGAGCTGGCCGAGGACGCGCGCGCCTGGCAGTTGGGCGTGGACCAGCTGGCCGCGGAGGACAGCGAGGTCGCCGAGTACGTGCAGTCCCTGGAGGAGGCCCGCGACACCGCGGAGCTGCCCGAGGCGTCCGGCGAGGCCATCGCCCGCGAGTTCGAGCGCTACTTGCAGCGCCGCGACCCGGGCGCCGCGCCGGGCGGTCACGCGACGGACGGCGGGGACGGCTCCTCGCACCTGCGCGACAACCCGAGCGGCCGGACCCGGCCGCCGAAGCCGCCGCGCCCGGAGAGCGACGACGGCGAGGAGTAGCCGCAGCGAGCCACAGCAGTGGGCCGGAACCGTTGGACGGTTCCGGCCCACTGCGTTTGGCGGGTTTCATTCGTGACATCGGTTTCCGGACGAAATGCAGGGGGTTCCCCATTCAACTTGTTTTCAAACGCAGTTGGCCGACGGGGTCTGGACGGGCGGGCGTCGGCGTAGCAGGGTGAGCCCCGACGAGCCTCAACGAAACACACGGCACAAGCAGACCCGTACGACCGGATGTTGGCGAGGGGAGCTGTGGACCGATGACCGACCAGCACGCAAGCCCGGCGCAGGGGCCGGGCACGGCCGGGCCGGGACCGGACGGATCCGGTTTCACCTATCGCGGGGCGGAAGAGGAACTCATCGTCGTGGCGCGCCCGGAGGCCCGCCTGCGCGTCCAGGCCGACGGCGTGCGCTCCGCCGCGGGCGCCGACGTATCGGCGCTGAACATGTTCCTCGGGGACGAACAACTCGCTCTTGAACCGCTGTTCGGCGGCGAGGAGCGGGTACGGGACGCCGACGGGGCGCCCGGGGCCGAGGTGCCCGATCTGGCGCTGTTCTACCGGGTGCGCGGCGCGGCCGAGCGTGCGCAGGAGCTGCGCGCGCGGATCGCGGCGCTCCCGGAGATCGACACGGCGTACGTGAAGCCGGGCGCGGTGCCCGCGGCGCACGCCTCGTCGCCCGCCCCGTCCCCGGAGAACTTCGAGGAGGCGCGGCGGCTGAAGGAGAAGACGGCCGCGACGCCCGACTACACGGGCCGCCAGGGCTACTTGGGCCCGGCGCCCGCCGGCATCGACGCGCAGTGGGCGTGGCGGCGGCTCGGCGGCAGCGGCGAGGGCATCACCGTCATCGACGTGGAGGGCGCCTGGCAGCTGGGGCACGAGGACCTGTCGGCGAAGCTCGCGGGCATCGTGGTCGGTACGCCGATCCCGGACGTGGCCTGGCGCAATCACGGCACGGCGGTCCTCGGCGTGATCGGCGGCGACCGCAACGAGCGCGGCATCACCGGCATCGCGCCGGAGGCGGTGACCGCGGCGGCGTCCTTCCAGGGCGTGGGCACGGCGGCGGCGATCCACGCGGCGGCCGAGCGGCTGAGCCCCGGCGACGTCATCCTGATCGAACTGCACCGTCCGGGGCCGCGGTTCGACTTCGAGCCGCGCGACGACCAGCGCGGCTACATCGCCCTGGAGTGGTGGCCCGACGACTTCGCGGCCATCAAGTACGCGACGGCCAAGGGCATCGTGGTCGTGGGCGCGGCGGGCAACGGCGCCGAGTCCCTCGACGACGCGGTGTACGAGCGCAGGCCCGACGAGTTCCCGGCGTGGTGGCACAACCCGTTCAACCCGTCGAACCGCTCCTCGGACGCGGTCCTCGTCGGCGCGGGCGCCCCGCCTCCGGGCACCCACGGCCGCGACCACGGCCCGGACCGCTCGCGCCTGTCGTTCTCCAACTACGGGGCCCGCGTGGACGCCCAGGGCTGGGGCCGCGAGGTCACCACCACCGGCGGCTCCTGGGACCGGCCCGGCGATCTGCAGGGCGGCACCGAGGAGATCGCCTGGTACACCGACACCTTCTCCGGCACCTCGTCCGCCTCCCCGGTGGTCGTCGGAGCGCTGACCGCCCTCCAGGGAATGCTCAAGGCAGGCGGTCAGCGCCCGATGACGTCACGGCGGGCCCGCGAGGTGCTCCGGGCGACCGGCTCACCGCAGCAGGACGCCCCCGGCCGGCCCGCATCGCAGCGGATCGGCAACCGGCCCGACATCAAGGGGGCGGTCACCAACCTGCTGCCCTCGACGGTCGGTTCGGGCCAGGCGGAGCGGTACTGGGACGAGCTGATCCCGTATCCGCCCGAACTCCCGCCCCGGCTACGCCTGTTCGTGGCGGGCTCCTGGCGCAATCTGAACAATCCGTCCCCCGAGACCCGCCAGGCGGTGCACACCGCCTTCGCGGGGGGACGGCCCGACGTACGTGTGTGGTTCTCGGACGACGAGGTCGTCGGCCTGGTCGTCACGGGCTGAGGCAACGCAACCAACCATTGAACGCAACCCACCATTCATGGAAGGTGGCACCCGCATGAGCATCACCCCCCAGATGGGTCAGCAGGGGCAGCAGTTCCCGAGCACCTCGCCCTACCAGCAGGGCATGGGACAACAGGGCATGGGCCAGCAGCAGCACCCCGGCATGTTCGGCCAGAGCCAGGGCCAAGGACAGGGCCAGGGCCAGGGCCAGGGCCAGGAGCACCTTCAGCAGCAGCTCCAGCAGCTCGGCCAGCAGCAGCCGTACCAGCAGCTGCTCCAGCAACTCGGCGGGCAGCAGCAGGGGTTCGGCCAGCAGCAGTACGGCCAGCAGCAACAGCAGTACGGGCAGCAGCAGGACCAGCAGGCGCAGCAGATGGAGCAGCAGGCGCAACAGCAGCTCCAGCAGGTCCAGTTGGCCGCGATCCAGCAGTCCCACCAGCAGGTGCAGCAGCAGGCCCTGGCCTCCGGCGTCGCGAACGGCTACATCGACATCGTGCAGCCGCTCCCCGGCCAGCCGCGGCAGATCTTCCTGCGCATCAACAACCAGTTCCGCGTCCTCAACAACCCCACCCCGCAGGCGCACGACGAGATCCAGGAGGCCTTCGCGTTCGGCCACCAGGTCGTCGGTGTCTGGGACACGGGGTCGCCGAGCATCCTGCGCAGCGTACGGGTGCAGCGCATCTGAGCACGCACCGGAAATGAAGGGGCGCCTCCCCGCACGGGGAGGCGCCCTCTTGGTGGTTGTTCTTCAGCGGGCTACAGCGCCACGCCCAGCAGGGCGTCCACAGCACGCGACACGACGCCGGGGGCGCCCTCGTCCGTGCCGCCCTCGGTCGACTGGGTCTCGGCCCAGCGGTCGACGGCGGTCAGCGCGGTCGGCGCGTCCAGGTCGTTCGCGAGCGCCTCGCGGATCTCCTCGACGAGCGCCTCGGCGGACGGGCCGTCGGGGCGGGAGACGGCCGCGCGCCAGCGATCGAGGCGGGCCACGGCGTCCGCGAGCACCTGCTCCGTCCACTCCCAGTCGGAGCGGTAGTGGTGGGAGAGGAGCGCCAGCCGGACGGCGGCGGGGTCGACGCCCTCGCGGCGCAGCGCGGAGACGAACACCAGGTTGCCCTTGGACTTCGACATCTTCTCGCCGTCGAGCGCGACCATGCCGGCGTGCACGTACGCCTTGGCCATCGGGAACTCGCCGGTCAGCGCCTGCGCGTGCGAGGCGCCCATCTCGTGGTGCGGGAAGGCGAGGTCGGAGCCGCCGCCCTGGACGTCGAAGCCCATCCCGAGGTGGTCGAGGGCGATGGCGACACACTCGATGTGCCAGCCGGGCCGTCCCCGGCCCAGCGAGCCGCCGTCCCAGCTGGGCTCGCCGTCGCGGGCGGCCATCCACAGCATCGGGTCGAGCGGGTTCTTCTTGCCCGGACGGTCCGGGTCGCCCCCTCGCTCGGCGGAGAGCAGCCGCATCGCTGCGGCGTCGAGGTTCGAGACGGACCCGAAGTGCGGGTCGGCCTCGACGGAGAAGTAGGTGTCGCCCTCGAGCTCGTAGGTGGCACCGGAGTCACGCAGTCGTTCGACGAGCGGCACGATGCCGGGTATCGCCTCGACGGCGCCTATGTAGTGCTGCGGCGGCAGCATCCGCAGGGCGGTCATGTCCTCGCGGAACAGGGCGGTCTCGCGCTCGGCGAGGCCCTCCCACTCGATGCCGTCACGCACGGCCCGCTCAAGCAGAGGATCGTCGACGTCCGTCACGTTCTGGACGTAGTGAACCTGCCGCTTGGTGTCGAGCCACACGCGCTGCACGAGGTCGAACGCGTTGTAGGTCGCCGCGTGACCCATGTGGGTCGCGTCGTACGGCGTGATGCCGCAGACGTAGATACGGGCGACGGGACCGGGGGCAAGGGTGACGAGCCCACCGGTCGCGGTGTCGTGGATCCGGAGGTCGCGGCCCTTGCCGGGCAGGGCGGGGACCTCAGAAGCGGGCCAGGCATGCATGCATCGAGCGTAACCGGACGCTGCTTCCGCATACGAACCGGACCAGGCGCAATGGCCGAACTCGCCCTCTTGCGCGATCTTGGCCGGCGCGCTACGCGCAGCTTTCAGACGGGTGGCCAGGGAATCGCGGGCCAGTCCCCACCCGGCTCCCGGTGCCGCCCGGACTTCAGCAGCCCCGCGACCCGCTCGCGTACGGCCTCGAGCTCGGCCCCCGTGATCAGCTCGCCCAGCCGCGCGGCAAGCGGCTCGCCCGCTCCCAGGGCCGCCCGCAGCGCCTCAAGCGCACCCGTCGCCTCCTGGGTCAGCGGCTCCCCCGCCCACCCCCACAGCAGCGTCCGCAGCTTGTCCTCGGCGTTGAACGTCACACCGTGGTCGATGCCGAACAGGTGCCCCTCGGCGTCGACGAGCAGATGCCCGCCCTTGCGGTCACCGTTGTTGATCACGGCATCGAGGACGGAGAGCCGGCGCAGCCGGTCGTCGTCGGCGTGCACGAGCAGCGCCGTGCGGCCCTCGCCGACCTCGGCGAACCCGATGGCCTTCCAGCCCTCCTCGGGCTCCTCACGGTCGACGAGAGCCAGCAGCTCCTGCCCCGCGGCCTCGTCCTCGGGCCCGGCGATCCACAGCTGGCACATGCCCTCGCCGTACGGACCGTCGCGCAGCACCGTCGGCGGCACCAGGCCCCAACCGAGCGCCTCGGAGACCTCGTACGCGGCGACCTCGCGCTGCGCCAGGGTGCCGTCGGGAAAGTCCCACAGGGGGCGCTCCCCGCGTACGGGCTTGTAGACGCAGCGCGCCTCGCGGCCGTCGTGGGTGACGGTGCACACCAGCACCGCGTTCGACGCCTCGCGGATCTGTCCCTCCACGTGCAGCTCACCGAGGGCGAGCAGTTCCCGGTCGTCGCTCACGCGTCGCGCCGGTATCCGTTCTGGCGCGGACATACGTGTCCCTCCGGGTCGAGCGGCAGGCTGCACAGCGGGCACGGCGGCCGGCCCGCGTTCACGACGTCCAGGGCCCGCTTGGCGAAGGCACGCGCCTGGTTCCCGGTGAGCCGGACGCGGAGCATCGGCGGACCGTTCTCCTCGTCCTGGAGCAGCTTCTCCTCGGCCTCCGCCAGGTCGTCCTCCGACTCGGCGTCCAGCTCGACGAGGGCCTGCGCCTCGACGATCATGCGCTGTTCGTCGCCGTCCCACGCGAGCGCCATGGTGCCGACGCGGAACTCCTCCTCCACGGGCGCCTCCAGCGGCGCGGTGTCGGAGATCTCGCTGGGGGCCACGGCGGGCACCGGGGCGTTGCCCCCGCTGCGCCGCACGACCTCGTCGAGCAGTTCGTCCATGCGCTCGGCGAGCGCGGCCACCTGGGTCTTCTCCAGCGCCACGCTGGTGACCCGGGCTCCTGCCGTGGCCTGCAGGAAGAAGGTGCGGCGCCCGGGGAGCCCGACCGTACCGGCCACAAACCGCTCCGGAGGGTCGTAGAGGAACACCTGACGGGACACGTCCTGTCTCCATGGGATCGGAATCGACTGTCTTGAACCGGTCATGGGCGACCGGGCCGCCTGTGCTTACGGCTGCTTCACCCTACTGCGGCGGACGATCACGGTGCGCCCGCGCCGCCCCCGACCGGCGCATCGCCCTCCTGCGGCGTCTCACGCGGCGCCAGGGACGCGAAGTCACCGGTGTCCCCGAGGCGTACGAGAAAGGGGCGAAGTCGTGTGTAACGGATCGCGGTGATGGAACACGGCTCTACAGAGATGCGCTGAAAGAGGTCCAGATGAAGCCCGATGGCGTCCGCGACAAGGGACTTGATGATGTCGCCGTGCGAACACATCACATAGGCGGCGTCCTCGCCGTGCTCGCGCTCCACGCGCGCGTTCCACTCACGTACCGCTTCGGCGGCCCGGTGCTGCATCTGCCGCATCGACTCCCCGCCGGGGAAGGCGGCGGCCGTCGGGTGCTGCTGCACAACCTGCATCAGCGGCTCGTCGGACAGCTCCGCGAGCTTTCGGCCGGACCAGTCCCCGTAGTCGCACTCGCTGATGCCGTCCTCGGTGCGCAGGGTCAGCTCCGGCCGCGCGGCGAGCAGCGGCGCGACGGTCTCCCGGCAGCGCTGCAGCGGGCTGGCGACGATCTCGGCGAGGGGCAGGTCCGCGAGCCGCTCGGGCAGCCGCGCGGCCTGCGCGGCGCCGCGCTCGTCGAGCGCCACACCGGGCGTCCGCCCGGCGAGCACACCGGCGGTATTGGCGGTGGAACGTCCGTGCCGGACGAGGATCAGCGTGGGCATGGGCCCCACCCTAGGCATACGACGACGTGCGGCAGTGCCCGGTACTGGGAAGAATTCACCTCGTGATCGTCGACTGCGCCATCTACCGGGAAGGGCGCCGCATCGAGCGCCCCGCGGACTTCTCCGATGCCCTCGACGAGGCGCGGGCGGCCGGGGACGCGTTCGTATGGATCGGGCTCCACGAGGCGAGCGAGGTGGAGTTCGACAAGGTCACCGAGGAATTCGGCCTCCATCCGCTGGCCGTCGAGGACGCCATGAAGGCTCACCAGCGGCCCAAGCTGGAGATCTACGACGATTCGCTCTTCGTGGTCCTCAAGCCGGTGGTGTACGAGCCGAAGAGCGACAAGGTGTCCGCGGGCGAGCTGATGCTGTTCCTGGGCGACTCGTTCGTGGTGACCGTGCGGCACGGAGAGGGCGCACCCCTGAAGGCCGTACGCAAGCGCCTGGAGTCGGAGCCGGAGTTCCTGAAGCAGGGGCCGACTGCGGTCCTGTACTCGGTCGCGGACGCGACGGTGGACCACTATCTGGAGGTCGCGGCCGAGCTGCAGACCGACCTGGAGGAGCTGGAGGCGGAGGTCTTCTCCCCGCGGGGCGGCGGCTCCCGCGACACCGCCGAGCGGATCTACACGTTCAAGCGCCAGATCCTCGAATTCCGGCGCGCGACCGGTCCGTTGGCGATGCCGCTGGCGCGGCTCGCCGGGGTCGGCCCGTGGGGTCTGGCCGGCGTGCCGTTCGTGCACGAGGAGGCGCAGCCGTTCTTCCGCGACGTGAACGACCACCTCACCAGGGTCAACGAGTCCGTGGACAGCCTGGACCGCCTCGTCTCGGACATCCTTTCGGCGCACCTGGCGCAGATGAGCGTGCGGCAGAACGACGACATGCGGAAGATCTCGGCGTGGGCGGCGATGGCCGCGGTGCCCACGATGATCGCGGGCATCTACGGCATGAACTTCGACCACATGCCGGAGCTGCACTGGGTGTGGGCGTACCCGGCGGTGATCGTGCTGATGGCCCTCCTGGAACTGTTGCTGTTCCGCCTGTTCAAGCGCCGCGGATGGCTGTGATCCGGATCCATTCGAGCCGCAACGCCGTACCGCCTCAGGCGAACTCGGGCGCCGCGCTCGCCGGCCCGCCCAGGGCGTCCCGCCGCTCCGGCATCCGCAACGACACCATCCGCCGCCAGCCGCCCAGGCGCTCGTACGCGTACACGGCGTGGATCCCCGCGGCGAGCGCGGCCGCCTTCGGCTTCGGCCAGCCCAGGATGCGCCCCATGTGGTCCATGACGGCGAGGCTGACGTCCCGGTAGACGGCGATCTCGGCGAGCGCGCACTCGCGCAGGATGCGCTGGATGGCGCGGCCGTGCCCCGCGTACGCGAAGCGCAGCAACTCCTCGTGGCAGTACGCGAGGTGGTTGTCCTCGTCGTTGGAGATCATCTTGACCGCGCGGCCGAGGACGGGGTCGTCGCCGAAGTGCTTGCGGAGCATCACCATCTGCTCGGAGGCCCGCTGCTCGGTGACGCGGCTGTGCGCCAGGTACGTGACGATGTCCCGCACGGAGAGCCGATCGTCGCTGCGCAGGCGCTCGTGGGCGAGCCCGATCCCGTACTTCTCCAGAAGCATCGTGTAGTCGGCCTCGGCGGGGACGGGCACCGGCTCCAGGCCGCGCTTCTTCATGAGGGCGTTGAAGATCCGCCCGTGCTTGTCCTCGTCCGCGCCGTGCCGCGCGACCTTGGGGGCGAGGCCGCGCTCGCTCTCGGGGATCAGCGCGGCGATCCGCCCGTTCTCCCAGCCGCCCTGGGACTCGCCGCCGGCGGCGATGGAGCAGAACAGCCGGAACGACTCGTCGTTGTCGATGATCTCCTGGAACAGACTCTTGGCCGACAGCATCCGCTACCTCCACCTCACCGCGCCGGACTCCGTGTACTGCAAAGTCCGAGTCAAATGCGGGACATGGGGCAGGGCAACAGGTATGCGGGTCAACTCGTCCGAACGGAGGACCCGGGGCGCGGGCCGAGCCGTAACCAGGCCCCTCGTGACGCGTTGTGCTCTGTGACGGCCGTGGCGGGGAAGACCCCCCGAGCCCCCACCACGGCCGCAGAAAAACTCCCCAGAGACCTACGCCAGCCCGGCGCGCTCCATGGCCTCGGTGCCCGCGCGCAGCGAGGCGAGACGGTCGTCGAGCGTGAGCCCGGCCGGGTTGACCGTCAGCGTGGTGACACCGGCCTCGGAGTAGGCCCGCATCCGGTCGGCGATCCGGTCCACGGAGCCGAGCAGCGTGGTGGAGTCGATGAGCTGCTGCGGGACGGCCGCGGCGGCACCCTCCTTGTCGCCGGCCAGGTACTTGTCCTGGATCTCGGCGGCCTCCTTCTCGTAGCCCATGCGCTGCGCGAGCTGGTTGTAGAAGTTCTGCTTGCGGCTTCCCATGCCGCCCACGTAGAGGGCGGTGTACGGCCGGAACATGTCCGCGAGCGCGCTCACCGAGGCGTCGTCGTCCCCACCGAGCGCGAGCGGAACGGTCGGGCAGACGTCGAAGCCCTCCATCGTCTTGCCGGCCTTCTCGCGGCCCGCGCGGATGTGCTGGAGGGCGGTCTCCTCCAGGTGCTCGGCGGCCGGGAAGATCAGCAGGGCGCCGTCGGCGATCTCGCCGGTCTGCTCCAGGTTCTTCGGGCCGATCGCGGCGATGTAGAGCGGGATCCGCTCGCGCTCCGGGTGCACGATCAGCTTGAGCGGCTTGCCGGGGCCGTCGGGCAGCGGCAGCGTCCAGTGGGCGCCCTCGTGGCTGACCCGCTCCCGGCTCATCGCCTTGCGGATGATCTCGACGTACTCGCGGGTGCGCGCCAGCGGCTTGTCGAACTTGACCCCGTACCAGCCCTCCGAGACCTGCGGCCCCGAGACACCGAGGCCGAGCCGGAAACGGCCCCCGGACAGCGAGTCCAGCGTCGCGGCCGTCATCGCCGTCATCGTGGGCTGGCGGGCCGGGATCTGGAAGATGGCCGAGCCGACGTCGATCCGCTCCGTCTGCGCGGCGACGTACGCGAGGACGGTGGCGGCGTCGGAACCATAGGCCTCGGCGGCCCAGCACACCGCGTAGCCCAGTCTGTCGGCCTCCTTCGCGACGGCCAGGTTGTCCGCGTCCATGCCTGCGCCCCAGTAGCCGAGGTTGATGCCGAGCTTCATTGACCACATCCCCTTAACGCCTTGCCGGATCCAGTGATTTACCCATGGGTAAGGTGCCTCGCCCGGCACCCTAACCCGGCGACCCCGGCGGCAGATATCCACAGGGGCCCCGTTCCTGACCTTCGGCCAGTAACCTCAGCGCCCATGGAGCAGAGGCATCTCGGCCGCACCGGCCTGCGTGTGTCCCGGATCGGGCTCGGCACCCTCCTGTGGGGCCGGGACACCGACGAGCACGACGCCGCCGACCTGTTGAAGGCCTTCTGGGAAGCGGGCGGCACGCTCGTCGACACGGCCGACGTGTACGGGGACGGGGAGTCGGAGTATCTGCTCGGCAGGCTCATCGAGGGCCTGGTGCCGCGCCGTGACCTGGTCATCTCCACGAAGGCGGGCAGCGTGCCCGACCCGGACCGGCGCTTCGACTGCTCGCGCGGCCATCTGCTCTCGGCGCTGGACGCCTCGCTCGCCCGGCTCGGCACGGACTACGTCGATCTGTGGCAGGTGCACGCCTGGGACCCCGGCACACCGCTCGACGAGACGCTTCAGGCGCTCGACATAGCGGTGAGCAGCGGCCGTGCACGCTACGCGGGCGTCTCGAACTTCTGCGGCTGGCAGCTGGCCAAGGCGGGCACGTGGCAGCTGGCCGCGCCGGGCGCGCGCACGCGTCTCGCCAGTACGCAGATGGAGTACTCGCTGCTGCAGCGGGGCGTGGAGCGCGAGGTGCTGCCCGCGGCGCTCGACCTCGGCATCGGCCTGCTGCCCTCGTCGCCGCTGGGCCGCGGGGTACTGACCGGCAAGTACCGTTCGGGCACGCCCGCCGACTCGCGGGGCGGCTCGGACCACATGGCTCCGTTCGTCGAGCCGTATCTCGACGAGGCGGCCGGGCACATCGTGGACGCGGTCACGACGGCGGCGGACGGGCTGGCCGTGACGCCGTTGCAGGTGGCGCTCGCGTGGGTCAGGGACCGGCCGGGAGTGACCGCGCCGATCGTCGGCGCGCGCAACGCGCAGCAGCTCACGGCGGCATTGTCAGTGGAGGCCCTTAGTCTTCCTGACGAGATCTGCCAGGCGCTCGACGACGTGTCGGCGCCCGTGCACCGCTATCCCGATCAGGACTGGAGCACGTTGTGAGTACGGAGTCCGCTCCCGCGGAGAACGAGTCAGGGGCCCGCCCCGACACCGGGCCGGACACGGAGCACCCTGCCGAGGCGCCCGCGCCCGAGTCGGAGCCGGTATCGGTTTCGGGCGACGGCGACGGCGACGGCGACGGCGACGGCGACGGCGACGGCGTTGAAGCCGAGGTCGTGGCCGACGACGCCGAAGCCGATGCCGATGCCGATGCCGACAGCGACGCCGAAGGCTCCACCGACGACGCCGCGGGCGGGGCCGAGAAGGGCGCCCAGGTGTCCGAGGCCGAGGCCGAGCTGGCGGCCCAGCGGGAGTTCCGGGACCGGATCGCGGAGCGCAAGGCGGCCAAGGAAGGCCCGATCGACGCCGGGACGAAGCTGAGCGGTACCGCCGCCGATCTGCTGGCCGCCGTACGCGCGGTGGAGAGCGGCGAGAAGCCGCTCGCCGCCCCCGTGCTCGCGCCGCCCGAGCCCGAGCCGCGGCGGGAGTCCGCGGCCCCCTCCCCCGCCGAACCCGTGCGCCGGCCGCAGGCCACCGGCCAGGCGGGGCCCGACCCGGAGTCCGTCGCCGCGGTGCGGGCCGTGCTCGTCGAGGGCGGGGCCCCCGAGTCGCTGGCCGCCGCTGCCGCCGCGGCCCTGGGCGAGGGCGCGGGCGACGAACTGCGCGCGGATCCCTGGCTGTTGCTGCGGGTGAGCGGCGTGCGGCCCGAGCAGGCCGACGGGTTCGCGCGGGCGCTGCTCGGCGCGGAGTGCGGGCCCGAGGACGAGCGGCGGGGCCGCGCCGTCACCGTATGGCTGCTCGAACAGGCCGCGGACGCCGGGCACACGGCCCTCGATCTGCCGGTGCTCGCGGAGGCGCTCGGAAAGCGCGGGGTGCCCGATCCCGAGGAAGCCGTGCAGAGCGCCGTCGCGGAGGGCGACGCCCTGATCTTCCACGACCCGCTGGAGGACGCACCCGCCCCCGCGCCCGTCGCGGAGGAGGACGGCGAGGAGGAAGAGGCGGAGCGGCCGGTACGGGTCCTGGTCGGGCTCGAGCGGTACGCGCTCGCCGAGGAGAGCCTCGCCGACGGTCTCGCCCGGCTGCTCAACGCCGCGCCCAAGGACGAGGCTTCGGCCGCCGCCGGGCTCGAGGAGGCCGCGGGGGTGGAGCGGGGCACGACGGCCGAGCTGATCCGGGCGATCGCCGCGCACCGCCTCGTCCTGCACACCGGCGGGGAGGCGGCCCGCGCCGAGCCCGTCGCCGCGGCCGCCGCCGCGGGCAGGCTGGGCCTGCGGGTGTGCGTCGCCGCGCACAGCGCGGACGGCAGGCGCCGGGCGGCCGAACTCCTCGGACCCGACGCCCCTGCAACGGCCACCGCGACCGTCGCGGGCCTGCTCGCGCGGGCGGAGGGGCCGGGGCTCGACCGGGACGGGGCGTTCGCCCTCGACGTCCTGGTCGTCCTGGACGCGCCGCAGCTGGACGTGGGCGACGCCGCGATGCTCGTGGAGCTGCTCGCCGACGGGACGTGCCTGGTGCTCAGCGGGGCCCCGGGGACGCTGTGGTCGGCGGGGCCCGGCCGGGTCTTCGGCGACGTCGCGGCGGCCGAGATCTGCCCGCGCATCGCGTCCCGCACGCCGGACTTCGGGCCGATCGGCGAGCTGGTCTCGGGCATCGGCATCGGCGAGTTGAACCAGGTGGAGGCGCCGGGCAAGGAAGTCGTGATCGTTCCGGTGCGGGATCCGGCCGAGGCGATCCACCGGACCGTGCAACTCGTCGCGGACTCGGTGCCGCGGGCGATCGGGGTGCCGGCCGAGCAGACGCAGGTGATCACGCCGGGGCACGGGGGCGCCGCGGGGACGCGGGCGTTGAACGTGGCGCTGAAGGAGCGGCTCAATCCGGGGCCCGGGCGGTTCGGCGGCTTCGATCCCGGGGACCGGGTGGTGTACGTGACCGGGCGCGGGCGGATCCGGCCCGGGCTGGTCGTCGGGGCGGACGCGGAGGGCCTGCGCCTCGAGTGTGACGGCGAGCCGGTCCTCGTGCCGAAGGAGCAGGTGGAGCAGGGCGCGGTGCGGCACGGGTGGGCCGTGACCGGGCATCAGGCGGTGGGGGTTCGGTGGCCCGCGGCCGTGGTGGTGCTGCCGGGCGATGCGACGCAGACACTCAGCCGTCCCTGGGTCTACACGGCCTTCGGTCGCGGTGAGCGCCATCTTTCGGTGGTGCACGGTGCGGATGCGGCCCTCCCGCGAGCCGTGTCCGAGATCCCCGCGAAGCCCCGTACGACGCGCCTGCGCGGCCTTGTCCGGGCCCAGGTCCCGGGCTCATAGCCCGCCCCCGGGCTCCGGCAACCCAGCCGCGGCCGGGGCTCGTCCTCATCGCGCGACCCTGTCCCCGGCCTTCAGGGACTCTGCCGGGGGCAGGACCCCGTCCTCCTTACGCGGCACCATCCCGGCCTTGCCGGGGCCGGGGCCCTGCGCATCGACGCGCGGCATCGGGGGCCGCCTTGCCCACTCTGCCGCCCAAGGCGGGGCGGCACCGGGTTGCCCAAGGCGGGGGCGGCCCGACGCCCCGGGCGAGGAGCCGTTCCGGAGGCGACTGGCACCGTGGCTGCGGGCAGCGGCCGACGCCCCCGGAGGGGGCGGGTATGTGGGAGATGGGCGGGGGGGAAACGGGGCACGGGCCTTGCCTGCGGCGGATGGGCGCATCACGTCCCTGAGGACGGATGGGCAGATCAAGCCCTAGTGGTCGCATCACGCCCCGCGGGCAGGTGGACGGCATCAGACCCCCGTGGGCGGGTGGGCCAGGTATAGCCCCTGCGGCGATTGAGCAGCGGGGCCCGGGGCGGAGCCCCGTGGGTGGGGGACGGACGAGCGCCCAGAGCGGACCACCCGGCGAACGCCCCCCGGGTGAGTCCGCGGCAGCGGGGTGTCAGTGGTCCGCCTCCTCCAACGCCTCATCCGCGCCCTCACCCTCGTCCTCGTCGAGCTCGAACTCGTCGTCGTCGAAGACCGCGCTCACGTCGAAGCGGCACACCACCCGCTGCGGATCGACCTGCTCGAAGGGTGCCTCCAGCCATTCGCCGGGTTCCGTGGGGTCGTCCGATGCCGTGACCCAGAGCGTGGAGTCGCCCTCCTCCAGGCCGAACTCCTTGTGCCGGGTGGCGATTTCGTCGGGCTCGAACTCGCCGAAGAGGACACCGAGCGCGGCGTGCACACTGCTGCCCGCCCCGTTCGCGGCATCCGAGTCCGGCTCCGCGTCCAGGTCGGCGACCCGCCCGGCCTGGGCGAGCAGACGCTGCGGCTCGACCACGGCGTAGTCGCGTCGGATCAGCACGCTCAGCGCGTTCGGCTCCGCCGGTCCCGCGTACGGCGGCAGCGAGTCCTCACTGCCGGGGATCTCGAAGGGAGTGACCTCGTCGTAGCGGTCGTAGAGGAGTTCGTCGTACTCCTCGGCCGCGGCGGCCAGTTCGTTGAACGCTTCGTAGACGGCCGGATCGTCTTCTCCCGACCGGCGCTCGACAGCCGCCAAGTGGGCGTCGAGCGCAGCCTTGACCGCCTCGGCGGCGGCGCGTACCTCGGCAGCGGTGGGCTGCGCAGCATCAGACATAGTGCAGACGCTATCCGTACCGGGCCTCTGCCCGCACAATAGATGCGATGCCGGAATACGAATTTGTCGACGTGTACGTACCGCGCGGGGTCTCCCGCAAGGAGGCGACGCGTCTGCTGACGGACCATGCCAAGTACGGACACTGGGAGTTGGACCGCTTGAGCCTGCGCCGCGACGGCAGTCGCCGCGTGCGTCTGCGTCGACGGATCATCCGCCAGGTGCGGGCCACATGGTGACCTGGGCGACAGGCTCCAGGGCAAGGCGAAACAACGGAGCGGGCCCCGTCCGTGCGGGGCCCGCTCCGCTGTGTACCGCCTGATGTCACGCCGCTGCGTTCGCCCGCCGGTAGAGCAGCGCGCCCGCGAGCAGCGCACCCCCGGCGATCGGGACGGCCGCGCCGATCGGCACCGAGCTGCCGGTCTCCGCGAGGGTGCCGGTCGCCCGCGTCTGCGGGCTGCCGGTCTGCCCGAGCTGGGACTCGCCCTTGGGCATGTCGACGGTCTGCGTCCCCGGCTCGTTGCTCCCGCCGCGGTGCTCCGGGGAGCCCTGCGGGTCACCGGCGCGCGAGGGCGGGGTGTTCGAGTCCGCCGGCGGCGTCGTGGTGCTGCTGCCGCCGCCGTCGTCGGAGCAGCCGTTGCCGGTCGTGCCGTTGCCGACCGAGCCGGCGCCGATGGAGTTCCCGCACCCGTTGACCGGTACGTGCACCGGGACCGACACATGGTTGCCGGAGCCGACACCGGGTGAGTCGCTGGTGTGTCCGCCGGCCTGCGAGCCGCCGTCCGAGGACTGGCCGCCGGCCTTGTCGTCGCCGCCCGAGCTGTCGCAGCCGTTGCCGGAGGACGGGTTGAGCAGTCCGACGACGTTGATGGTGTTGCCGCAGACGTTCACCGGGACGTCCACGGGCGCCTCGACGGAGTTGCCGGACAAGACGCCCGGCGAGTCCGAGGAGCTTCCGTTCGCACTCGAGTCCGCGTGCGCGTAGCCACCGGTGACGGCGAGCACGCCGCCCGCGGCAGCCACGGTGATCAGGCCCTTCCGCATGACCTGTCGCATAGGTTTCCCTGCCTTGCCTTGTCAGTCTTGCCGTGGAACCTTGTCCAACCCGTCGGCCCCGGAGTGCATGGCTCGCACTCCGGGGCCGTGGGCTCAAACCCTCAAGGGGTGAGGCACAACGACGTCAGTCGTTGGCGCAGGTGTTACCGAAGGCAGGGTTCAGCAGCCCGATCACGGAGACCGTGTTGCCGCACACGTTCACCGGCACGTGGATCGGGGCCTGGATGACGTTGCCCGAAATGACGCCGGGGGACTGCGTGGCAGCACCCTGAGCGCCGGAGTCGGCGACGGCCATGCCCGCACCCGCGAGAACCAGACCACCAGTGGCAGCCGCAGCAGCGACGACCTTCTTGAGCATTATTCCTCCTTGTTGGCAATGCAGTCCCAGCCGCGGACTGCACTCCCTGTAACGAGGAAGAACTGATGGGGCTACGAGCACACAGTCCCTTTCACTCTTTCCGGTCCATTGCGCACGTGCGAACGATTCCCGGCCCGGCGCCGGGTTGACGTCAGGACGCGTCGATGAAGCGGTCCAGGACCCGCACGCCGAACTTGAGGCCGTCCACCGGCACCCGCTCGTCGACGCCGTGGAACATCCCGGCGAAGTCCAGCTCGGGCGGGAGCTGGAGCGGCGCGAAGCCGAAGTTGCGGATGCCGAGCTCCACGAAGGACTTGGCGTCGGTGCCGCCGGAGAGCATGTACGGGATGGCCTTGCCGATCGGGTCCTCGGCCTCGATGGAGGTCTTCATGGCCTCGACGAGCGCCCCGTCGAAGGTGGTCTCGACGGCCTTGTCCGCGTGCACGTCCTCGCGCTTGACCTTCGGGCCGAGGATCCGGTCGAGGTCGGCGAGGAACTCGTCCTCGTGTCCCGGCAGGAAGCGCCCGTCGACATTGGCGGTGGCCTCGCCGGGGATCACGTTGACCTTGTAACCGGCGCCCAGCTGCGTGGGGTTGGCGGTGTTGGAGAGCGTGGCGCCGATCAGCTTGGCGATGCCGCCGAGCTTGGCGATGGTCTCCTCCATGTTCTCCGGGTCGAGCTCGGTGCCGAGCGCGTCGCCGAGTTCGTCGAGGAAGGCGCGCGTCGTCTTGGTGACGCGGACCGGGAACTCGTGGCGGCCGAGCCGGGCGACGGCCTCGGACAGCTCGGTGATCGCGTTGTCCCGGTGGATCATGGAGCCGTGCCCGGCGGTGCCGGCCACGGACAGCTTCATCCAGTGCATGCCCTTCTCGGCGGTCTGCACGAGGTAGAGCCGGCGCTGCTCGTTGACGGTGAACGAGAAGCCGCCGACCTCGCTGATCGCCTCGGTGACGCCCTCGAAGAGGTCCGGGTGGTTGCGCACCAGGTGGCGGGCGCCGAAGACGCCGCCGGCCTCCTCGTCGGCGAGGAAGGCGAGGACGATGTCGCGCGGGGGCTTGCGCCCGCTGCGCAGCCGGTCGCGGACGACCGCGAGGGTCATCGCGTCCATGTCCTTCATGTCGACGGCGCCGCGGCCCCAGACGCAGCCGTCGGCGACCTCGCCGGAGAACGGGTGGTGGGTCCAGTCCGCCGCGTTCGCCGGGACGACGTCGGTGTGACCGTGGATGAGGAGGGCGGGCCGCGAGGGGTCCTCGCCCTCGATCCGGGCGACCGTGGAGGCGCGGCCGGGGTGGGACTCGAAGATCTTCGGTTCGAGGCCGACCTCGGCGAGCTTCTCCGCCGTCCACTCGGCGGCCTTGCGCTCGCCGGGGCCCGAGTGGTCGCCGTAGTTGCTGGTGTCGATCTGGATCAGTTCGCGGCAGAGGTCGACGACCTCGTCCTGCCCGGAGACCGCCCTGCCCGTGCTCGGCTCGCTCACGCTGCTTCCTCTCTTGCCGTGGATGCCTCTCATCCTCCCTCCCCCGGCCTCGGGACCCAAGGCCGGGCACGTCTCGTCACGTGCCGTTCACAGGCGGGACCGCCCCGACGAGGGGGCTGATCGAGGCACTCCGAATCCCTGGTAATGTTCTCTGTGTCGCCGCGGGGAACACCCGCACGAAGGCGGCAGACACCTTGTCCGGGTGGCGGAATGGCAGACGCGCTAGCTTGAGGTGCTAGTGCCCTTTATCGGGCGTGGGGGTTCAAGTCCCCCCTCGGACACAGAGAAAGACCCCAGTTCATCTGGGGTCTTTTGCGTTGTCGGGAACTGTGCCGGAGGCCCTTTCGGGAGCGGCGGTGCGTCGGTCGAAGACCAGGGGCCGGGCCACCCGCAGCGCCGTGGTGAGGGCGCCGAGCAGCACCGCGTCGTCGCCCGCCGCGCTCGCCTCGACGCGGGGGCGCAGCGGGGTGAGGCGGTGCAGGGCCCCGTTCACGGTGGCCAGCAGCAGGTCGGCGCCGCGGCCCACTCCCCCGCCGAGGACCACCAGATCGGGGTCGAGCACGGCGCTCACGGCGGCGACAGCGAGGGCGAGGCGTTCGCCTTCCTGTCGTACGGCTTCGTACGCGGCGCGGTCGCCTGAGCGTGCGGCGTCGAAGACGCGCTTGGCGGTGAGCGGGCCAGGTACGCCGAGGGCGCGGGCCGCGCGGACCACGGCGTCGGCGGAGACGGCGTCCTCCAGCATGCCGCGCCGGGGGGCGGCTCCCGAGGCGGGTACGCCGTCCAGGGGCAGGAAACCGATCTCGCCGGCGGCGCCGTGCGCGCCGAGGAAGAGTTCGCCGTCGGCGACGATGCCCATGCCGAGGCCCGTGCCGATGAGGACGTAGACGAAGAGGCGACTGTCCGCGTCCGCGCGGGAGGTGTACTCGCCGAGGGCGGCCAGGTTGGCGTCGTTGTGGGCGGACAGCGGGGTGCCGAGGCTCTCGCGCATCCGCTCGATGAGGCCGGGGCGGCCCCAGCCGGGCAGGTTGACGGCGTAGTGGACGCGGCCGGTGCGGCGGTCGAAGACGCCGGGGGTGCCGACGGTCGTGTGGACGATGTCGGCGGGCGCGAGGCCGGCGTCCCCGAGGGCCTGCGCGGCGCAGGCGACGGCCGCGTCGGCGACGGTGGTGGCGGCGCGGCCGCGGTTGCGTGTCTCGGTGCGGGCCACGATGGCGCCGGACAGGTCGGCGACGGCCGTGCGCAGGCGGGCGCGGCCGATGTCGATGCCGAGGACGTGTCCGGCGGTGGGCTCGGGTTCGTACAGGACGGCGACGCGGCCCCGGGCGCGGGCGTGGGTGCCTGCCTCGCGGACGAGGCCCGCGCGTTCCAGGACGGCGAGGGCGGAGGAGACGGTGGGTTTGGACAGGCCGCTGTCGCGGGCGAGTTGGGCCCGGGAGGCTGGGCCTTCGAGGCGCAGTCGTTCCAGGAGCATCCATTCGTTGTTGCTGCGCAGCCGTCGGCGGTTCCACGGGGGTGTGCTCATGCGTCCGGTCCGGGGGCCGTGACGTGGCAGGCCGCGGCGTGGTCCGCGCCGACCGGCTGGAGGCGCGGGGTGACCTGGTGGCAGCGGTCGACGGCGAGCGGGCAGCGGGCGCGGAAGCGGCAGCCGGGGGCGGGGTCGATGACGCGCGGGGGGTCGGTCCTGGCGGCGGCCGCGTCGATGTCGAGGGCGGCGCGGGGGTCGGGCACGGCGGAGAGGAGGAGTTCGGTGTACGGGTGGCGGGGGTGGGCGAGGACCTCTTCGGTGGGGGCCGTCTCGACGACGTGGCCGCCGTACATGACGGCGATCCGGTCGGAGAGGTAGCGGGCGCTCGCGATGTCGTGGGTGATGTAGAGGATCGAGACGCCCTCGCGCTCGCGCAGGTCCGCCATGAGGTTGAGCAGCCCGATGCGGATCGAGACGTCCAGCATGGAGACGGGTTCGTCGGCGAGGATCAGCCGGGGGCGGTGGGCGAGGGCCTGGGCGAAGCCGATGCGCTGGCGCTGGCCGCCGGAGAGTTCGTAGGGGTAGCGGCTCAGGACGTCGGCGGCGGGGGTGAGGCCGACCGCCTCGACGACCCGTTCGGCTTCCGTGCGGCGCTCGGCCGCGGAGAGTTCGGGGCGGTGCAGCACGAGGCCGCGCAGGATGCCGTGCGCGACGCGGTAGGCGGGGTTGAGGGAGGCGAACGGGTCCTGGAAGACCATGGGCACGGCGCCTCGGTAGGCGAGTTTCTCGCGGCGGCCGCGCAGGGCGGTCAGCGGGCGGCCCGCGTAGCGGATCTCGCCGCGGGTGGGCTTGTGGACCTGGGCGACGAGGCGGGCGAGGGTGGACTTGCCGCTGCCGCTCTCGCCGACGAGGGCGACGATCTCGCGGGCGCCGACGGTGAGGTCGACGTCGTCGACGGCGTGCAGGAGGCGGCGGGTCAGTCCGGTCCCGACCTTGAAGTGGCGGGTGAGGCCGGAGAGTTCGAGGAGCGGTTCGGCGGTCACCGGGCGGCCTCCGTGGTGGCGGGGGCGTGCAGGAGGCAGCGGGAGCGGGCCGCTGCGACGTCGTAGAGGGCGGGTTCCGTGTCGTGGCAGCGCGGCATGACGACAGGGCAGCGCGGGTGGAAGCGGCAGCCGGTGGGCGGGGCGGCGAGGTCGGGCGGGCTGCCGGGGATGGCGGGGGCCGTGGATCGAGGGGAACGCCTCAAGGAGGCCGCGGCTGTAGGGGTGCGAGGGACGGTCGAAGACCGTGCGGGTGGGGCCCGCCTCGACGACCTGGCCCGCGTACATGACGAGGAGCTGGTCGGAGAAGTGCGAGACGAGGGACATGTCGTGGGTGACGAACACGACGGCGAAGCCGAGGAGTTGCTGGAGTTCCTTGATCTGGACCATGAGGGAGCGCTGGGCGACGACGTCGAGCGCGGAGGTCGGTTCGTCCATGACGACGAGGTCGGGGGTGAGCAGCAGCGCCATGGCGATCATGGCGCGCTGGCGCATGACGCCGGAGAGCTGGTGCGGGTAGCTGCGCAGATGGACCGGGTCGATGCCGACGAGGCCGAGGACCTCGACGGAGCGGGCGTGGATCTCCTCCTTCGTGTACGTGCCGTGGGCCGCCATGGCGTCCTTGTACCGGGCGGCGAGGGTGGCCACGGGATTGAGGGCGTTCATGGCGGACTGCAGGACGACGAAGAAGTCGCGCCAGCGCAGGGCGGCCAGTTCGCGGTCGGTCATCGTGACGAGGTTCTCGCCGCGGAAGCGGACGGCGCCCCCGGCGATCCGGGCGGGCGGGTTGAGGAGTCCCGCGACGGCGAACATGAGCGTCGACTTCCCGCAGCCGGACTCTCCGACGACGGCCGCGAACTCGCCTTTGCGCACGGTGAGTTCGACGTGGTCAACCGCGGTCACGGGCCCGTTCGGGCTGTCGTAGGCGACGCTGAGGTCGGTGACCGTCAGCAGGGCGTCCGGGGTGTCAGGCACGGGAGCGCCCCCTTCGTACGGGGCGCAGGGCCGGGTTGCCGATCTCGTCGAAGGCGTAGTTGACGAGGGCGAAGGCGACGCCGAGGAGGGCGACGCAGAGGCCGGGGGCGATCGACCAGAGCGGGGTGCCGGTCCGGAGGGCCTGCTGGTTCTGCGCCCAGTAGAGCATCGTGCCCCAGCTCTGCGAGTTCGGGTCGCCGAGGCCGAGGAATTGCAGGCCGGCGGCGCTGACATGTCCTGCCAGTCCCTTCGTGGGCCGGATGCGTCAGGTTCCGGTGCGCGCGGCCTCGACGGCCAGCGCGAGTGCCCCGAGCAGGGGCGCGTCGTACGGATGCGCGGCGGCTTCGAGCTCCGGCGGGTAGGGCACGGCGGCGTCCAGGGCGGTGCGCAGCCTGTCGTGCAGGGCGCCCCAGGAGCGGACCATGCCACCGCCGACGACGATCCGCTGGGGATCGAGGGCGATGCTGAGGTTGACGAGGTGGAAGGCCAGTTCGTCGATGAACTCCCCTATGTGGTCGGCAAGTTGGCGGGAGCCTGCGGAGCGGGCGGCGCGGCTCAGGGCCCTGCCGCTGACGACGTCTTCCAGCGGGATCCGGTCGGCCGCCATCCGGCCGACGTCGGCGCGCGCCCGCAGGCTGTATCCGATCTCGCCGGACGCGCCGTTGCGTCCGGCGACCACGGCGCCGCCCACGACCAGGGCCACGGCGAGGCCGGTGCCGAGGTTCACGTACAGGCCGGGGTCGCAGCCCTTCAGTGCCCCGGCGGCGTGCTCGTAGCGGGCGGCTGCCTTCACGTCGGTGGTCAGGCGCAGCGCCGATCCGGGGAATTCCAGGGCGAGTTCACGGCCGAGGGCGAGCTCGCCCCAGCCGGGGATGTTCGGGGCGAGAGCGACGCCGTCGGCGCCGGGGATGCCGATGGTGGAGACGCCGACGGCGAGCGGTTCGCGGCCGTCGAGGAGGGTCCGGGCGGCGGCGACGGCCCGTTCCAGACCGGCGCGGGCGCCCTGTCCCGCGGCGGTCTGGACGGTGCGGTCGCGCAGCCGGGTGCCGTGCGGGTCGGCGACGGTGAGTGCTGTCTTGGTACCGCCGAAATCGAGGGCGAGAACGACTGGACCTTGCGCAGATGGCACGTGGAGCTCCTCACGTCGGAGGCGAGCGCCCGTGGAACCGTCGATAAAGTTACGTAACTAAACGAGGTGCTACGAGAATGTACGCGCGGCGGCGGCCGGGCGTAAGTCCCCGCGCCCACACGGGATCCGGGGCCCCGCGAAGGGCTGGCCCGGAGGCGCCCGAGCGGCGCGTGATGCAATGGTCTGCCACGAGACGGAACAGGGGTGGAGTGCGGCGTGTTGGCGAACGGTGGGCCCGATGCGGAGAATTTCCGGCCGCTGGACGACCGCGATCCACGGACGGCGGGCGGATACCGCCTGGTCGCGGGCCTCGGCTCCGGAGGCATGGGGCGCGTCTACCTGTCGCACACGCCGGGCGGCCGGGCCGTCGCGGTCAAGGTGATCAGACCCGAACTGGCCGAGGACCCCGAGTTCCGGCGCAGGTTCCGCACGGAGGTCGCCGCTGCCAGCAAGGTGCACGGGCTCTACACGGCGCCGGTCGTCGACAGTGACACGGAGAGCCCGGTGCCGTGGTGCGCGACCGCGTACGTGCCCGGCCCCTCGCTCGCGCAGGCGGTGCGCGAGCACGGGCCGCTGCCGGTGGACACGGTGCTGCGGATGACGGCCGGGATCGCGGAGGCGCTGCAAGCGGTGCACGACGCGGGGATCGTGCACCGCGACCTGAAGCCCTCGAACGTGCTGCTGGCCTCGGACGGGCCGCGCGTCATCGACTTCGGGGTAGCGCGGGCGGCGGACGCGACGTCCGTGACGAGCAGCGGGGCGGCCGTGGGCACGGTCGCGTACATGGCTCCGGAGCAGGTGCTCGGCGGTTCCGCGAGCGGCTCCGCCGATGTGTTCGCGCTCGGCCAGACCGCGGTGTTCGCCGCCACCGGGAGCACCGCGTACGGGGAGGGCGAGCCGCACGCGGTGCTGTACCGGGTCGTGCACGAGGAGCCGGATCTGTCCAAGGTCCCCGAGGCCCTGCGGGAGTTGATATCCGGGTGTCTCAGCAAGGAGGCCGAGGACCGGCCGACGGTGACGGAGGTCATCGAGACGGTCCAGACGATTCGTGAGGCGCAGCCCGGCGGGGCGGGGCCCGCGACGGACGCCTGGCTTCCCGGTGAGGTCGCGGAGGGGATCGCGGCGCGGGCGGAGGGTGCCCGGGTGACCGGGGCGGAGCCGACGGGGCGCGCGACGCCGCCGCGTGGTACCACGAGTGAGCCCGGGACGCCCGGGAGCCCTGTCCCCGCCGGCGAGTTCGGGCCGCCCGTCGCGTTCGCCCATGCGTCGCCCGGCTCCCCCGCCGCGCCCTCGGGTGTCGAGACCGCCGCGGTGCGCACCGGCCCCGAACGGGGGCGTTCGCGTGCCTGGCTGCTGGCGGCCGCCGGGGTCGCGCTGGTCGCTTGCGGTGCGGCGGCTGCGCTGTACTTCGTGCCGGGCGACGGACCGCGGGACGACCGGGCGGGAGGGCGGACGGCCCCGAGTTCGCCCGAGGCGTCGGGGTCCGCGTCGAAGTCGGCCTCGCCCTCGAAGTCCGCCTCGCCGGACGCGTCCACGTCGCCGCGGAGGTCCGGGGGCGCCGCGGCTCCCGCGCCGTCGGGGGCGCCGGACGACGGCGCGACGGCCGCTCCCCCGTCCCCCGGCCCGAGCGAGCCGGAGACCTCGGAGCCGCCCGCCCCGTCGACGTACAACGGCATCGTGATGACGGACGGCCAGGACCTGTTCCTCTCGGACGATCCGGTGGGGGCCAAGCCGGACGACGGGCAGCCGAGCGAGGACCTGACGTACGACGTCTACGAGAACGGCGCCAAGCTGTCGCCCGGCACCGGGTCGGGGAGCACGCTCGCGGCGCTGCCCGCGGACCGGCCGGCCACCCTCGACGCGTGCCGTGAAGCGCAGGGGGCGCAGGAGTTCTTCTGGGTCTACAACCTGTCCGTGGGGCAGCGGCTCTGCCTGGTCAGCGGGTCGGGGGACGTCGGTCTTCTGACGCTCCAGGGCAAGACGGAGGGCAAGAACGTGACGCTGGACGCGAAGGTGTGGCGGGCCTCCGACCAGTAGACGGGCCTGTGGGCGAACGGAAAAGCCCGCCGGACCGTGCGGTCCGGCGGGCTTCGTGCGCGTCGCTTACTTGGACTCGACGGCGTGGCCGCCGAACTGGTTGCGCAGCGCCGCGATCATCTTCATCTGCGGCGAGTCCTCCTGGCGGGAGGAGAAGCGGGCGAACAGCGACGCGGTGATCGCGGGCAGCGGGACGGCGTTGTCGATCGCGGCCTCCACGGTCCAGCGGCCCTCGCCCGAGTCGGCGGCGAAGCCGCGCAGCTTGTCGAGGTGGGTGTCCTCGTCGAGGGCGTTGACGGCGAGGTCGAGCAGCCAGGAGCGGATGACCGTGCCCTCCTGCCAGGAGCGGAAGACCTCCCGGACGTTGTCCACGGAGTCGACCTTCTCCAGGAGCTCCCAGCCCTCGGCGTAGGCCTGCATCATGGCGTACTCGATGCCGTTGTGGACCATCTTGGAGAAGTGGCCCGCGCCGACCTTGCCGGCGTGCACGTAGCCGAAGTCGCCCTCGGGCTTGAGCGCGTCGAAGACCGGCTTGACCTTCGCGACGTTCTCCTCGGAGCCACCGACCATCAGGGCGTAGCCGTTCTCCAGGCCCCAGACGCCGCCGGAGACGCCCGCGTCGACGAAGCCGATGCCCTTGGCCGCCAGCTCCTCCGCGTGCTTCTCGTCGTCCGTCCAGCGCGAGTTGCCGCCGTCGACGACGATGTCGCCCTCGGAGAGCAGGCCGCCGAGCTCGTCGACGGTGGACTGGGTCGCGGCGCCGGCCGGGACCATCACCCACACCACGCGCGGGCCTTCGAGCTTCTCGACGAGTTCGGCGAGGGAGGCGACGTCCGAGACCTCGGGGTTGCGGTCGTAGCCGATGACCTCGTGGCCGGCGCGGCGGATGCGCTCGCGCATGTTGCCGCCCATCTTGCCGAGACCGATGAGACCGAGCTGCATGTCGTTCACTACTTTCCGTGTTAGATGCGGCCGCGCAGGGCGCGGTACGTGCTGACCAGGGACTGCGTCGACGCGTCGAGGCCGGGGACCTCCGCGCCTTCGGTGAGGGCCGGTTCCACGCGCTTGGCGAGGACCTTGCCCAGTTCGACGCCCCACTGGTCGAAGGAGTCGATGTTCCAGACGGCGCCCTGGACGAAGACCTTCTGCTCGTAGAGGGCGATGAGCTGGCCGAGGACGGACGGGGTCAGCTCGCGGGCGAGGATCGTCGTCGTCGGGTGGTTGCCCTTGAAGGTCTTGTGCGGGACCAGGTCCTCGGCCACGCCCTCGGCGCGCACCTCGTCCGGCGTCTTGCCGAAGGCGAGCGCCTGGCCCTGCGCGAACAGGTTGGCCATCAGCAGGTCGTGCTGGCCCGCGAGGGTGTCGGACAGCTCGTCGACCGGCTTCGCGAAGCCGATGAGGTCCGCAGGGATCAGCTTCGTGCCCTGGTGGATGAGCTGGTAGTAGGCGTGCTGGCCGTTGGTGCCGGGGGTGCCCCAGACGACCGGGCCCGTCTGCCACTCGACGCCGCGGCCCTGGCGGTCCACGGACTTGCCGTTGGACTCCATGTCGAGCTGCTGGAGGTACGCCGTGAACTTGGAGAGGTAGTGGCTGTACGGGAGCACCGCGTGCGACTGCGCGCCGTGGAAGTTGCCGTACCAGACGCCGAGGAGGCCGAGCAGCAGCGGCGCGTTCGTCTCGGCCGGGGCCGTGCGGAAGTGCTCGTCGACGAGGCGGAAGCCGTCGAGCATCTCGCGGAAGGCGTCCGGACCGATCGCGATCATCAGCGACAGGCCGATGGCCGAGTCGAAGGAGTAGCGGCCGCCGACCCAGTCCCAGAACGCGAACATGTTGGCCGTGTCGATGCCGAACTCGGAGACCTTCTCGGCGTTGGTCGACAGCGCGACGAAGTGCTTGGCGACAGCCTTCTCGTCGCCGCCGAGCCCGTCGAGGAGCCAGGAGCGGGCGGCCTTCGCGTTGGTGATCGTCTCGATCGTCGTGAAGGTCTTGGACGCGATGATGAACAGCGTCTCGGCCGGGTCGAGGTCGCGGACGGCCTCGTGCAGGTCGGCGCCGTCGACGTTGGAGACGAAACGGAACGTCAGGTCGCGGGCGGTGAACGGACGCAGCGCCTCGTACGCCATCGCCGGGCCGAGGTCCGAGCCGCCGATGCCGACGTTGACGACGTTCTTGATCCGCTTGCCGGTGTGTCCTGTCCACTCGCCCGTACGGACCTTGTCGGCGAAGACGGCCATCTGGTCGAGGACCTCGTGCACCTTCGGCACGACGTTCTCGCCGTCGACCTCGATCACGGCGTCGGCCGGTGCGCGCAGGGCCGTGTGCAGCACGGCGCGGTCCTCGGTCGTGTTGATCTTCTCGCCGCGGAACATGGCGTCGCGCTGCCCGAACACGTCGGTGGCGGTGGCCAGTTCCTGGAGCAGGGCGAGGGTCTCGTCCGTGATCAGGTGCTTGGAGTAGTCGATGTGCAGGTCACCGACGTCGACCGTGTAGCGCTCGGCGCGGGCCGCGTCCTTCGCGAACAGGTCGCGCAGGTGCGTGCCGTTGAACTTCGCGCGGTGGTCCTCCAGTGCCGTCCACTGCGGGCGACGGGTGAGGAGGGGGGTGCTGTCAGGCATGTTGAACGGACTCCTTGGTGACTTTGCCGGGGGCGGCCGCCTGCAGGGCCACGGCGTACATCTCGTCGGCGTCGAGGCGGCGCAGTTCCTCGGCGATCAGTTCGGCGGTGGAGCGCACCTTGAGGGCGAGGGTGCGCTCGGGCTGTCCGGGGAGGGTCAGCTTGGCGAGCGGCCCTTCCGGGCGGTCGATGCGGATCTCGCCGTTCGGGGTACCCAGGCGGACCGCGGTGACGACCGGGCCCGCGGTGACGACCCGCTCGACCGGGACGTCGAGCCGGGCGCCGAGCCAGCGCGCGAGCAGTTCGGCGCTGGGGTTGCCGGCCTCGGACTCGACGGCCGCGGAGACGACGTCGGTACGGGCCTGGTCGAGCGCGGCGGCCAGCATGGAGCGCCACGGCGTGAGCCGGGTCCAGGCCAGGTCGGTGTCGCCGGGGGCGTAGTGCGCGGCGCGCCGGTCGAGGGCGGCGAGCGCGTCCTCGTCGGCGTACAGGTCGGTGATGCGGCGGGCGGCGAGCGCGCCGAGCGGGTCCTTGGAGGGCTCGTCGGGGGCGTCGACCGGCCACCACACGACGACCGGGGCGTCGGGCAGCAGCAGCGGCAGGACGACGGAGTCGGCGTGCTGGCCGGTCTCGCCGTACAGGCGCAGGATCACCGTCTCGCCGGTGCCGGCCTCGGAGCCGAGGCGGACCTCGGCGTCGAGCCGGTTGCCGTGCCGGTCGCGGGGCAGGCGCTTGGTGCGCCGGATGACGACGAGGGTGCGCGAGGGGTGCTCGCGGGACGCCTCCTGGGCGGCCTTCGTCGCGTCGTACGCGTTCTCCTCGTCCGTGACGATGACCATCGTCAGGACCATGCCCACCGCGGGGGTTCCGATGGCGCGGCGCCCTTCGACGAGCGCCTTGTTGACCTTGCTTGCCGTGGTGTCGGTCAGGTCGATCCTCATGGCCTTCGCCAGCTCCGTCCGTCTCGTGCGAGCATCTCGTCCGCTTCCTTCGGGCCCCAGCTGCCCGAGGCGTACCGGGCGGGCTTGCCGACCTTGTCCCAGTGCTCCTCGATGGGGTCCAGGATGCGCCAGGACTCCTCGACCTCCTCCGTGCGCGGGAAGAGGTTCGCGTCGCCCAGCAACACGTCCAGGATCAGCCGCTCGTACGCTTCCGGGCTGGACTCGGTGAACGACTCGCCGTAGGCGAAGTCCATGGACACGTCGCGGATCTCCATCGACGTACCCGGCACCTTGGATCCGAAGCGCACCGTCATGCCCTCGTCCGGCTGAACGCGGATGACGATCGCGTTCTGGCCGAGTTCCTCGGTTGCGGTGTGGTCGAACGGGGAGTGCGGGGCGCGCTGGAAGACGACCGCGATCTCGGTGACGCGGCGGCCGAGGCGCTTGCCGGTGCGCAGGTAGAACGGGACGCCCGCCCAGCGGCGGTTGTCGATGCCCAGCTTCACGGCCGCGTAGGTGTCGGTCTTCGACTTGGGGTCGATGCCGTCTTCCTGGAGGTAGCCGGGGACCTTCTCGCCGCCCTGCCAGCCACCGGCGTACTGCGCGCGGACCGTGGACCTGTCGAGTTCGGCGGGGAGCCGCACGGACTTGAGGACCTTGAGCTTCTCGTTGACCAGCGACTCGGCGTCGAACGCGGCCGGCTCCTCCATCGCCGTGAGGGCGAGCAGCTGGAGCAGGTGGTTCTGGATGACGTCGCGGGCGGCGCCGATGCCGTCGTAATAGCCGGCGCGGCCGCCGATGCCGATGTCCTCGGCCATCGTGATCTGCACGTGGTCGACGTAGGACCGGTTCCAGATCGGCTCGTACATCTGGTTGGCGAAGCGGAGCGCCAGGATGTTCTGGACGGTCTCCTTGCCGAGGTAGTGGTCGATGCGGAAGACCTGCTCGGGCGAGAACACGTCGTGCACGATCGCGTTCAGCTCGCGGGCCGACTCGCTGTCGTGGCCGAACGGCTTCTCGATGACGGCGCGCCGCCAGGAGCCCTCGGCGGCGTCCGCGAGACCGTGCTTCTTGAGCTGCTGGACGACCTTGGGGAAGAACTTCGGCGGCACCGAGAGGTAGAACGCGTAGTTGCCGCTGGTGCCGCGCTTCTCGTCGAGCTCGTCGACGGCGCTGCGCAGCTGCGAGAACGCGGTGTCGTCGTCGAAGTCGCCGGGGATGAAGCGCATGCCCTCGGCGAGCTGCTGCCAGACCTCTTCGCGGAAGGGGGTGCGGGCGTGCTCCTTGACCGAGTCGTGGACGACCTGCGCGAAGTCCTGGTCCTCCCACTCGCGGCGGGCGAAGCCGAGGAGCGAGAAGCCCGGCGGCAGCAGGCCGCGGTTGGCGAGGTCGTAGACGGCCGGCATCAGCTTCTTGCGGGACAGGTCGCCCGTGACGCCGAAGATGACGAGCCCGGAGGGGCCCGCGACGCGCGGCAGACGGCGGTCGCGGGGGTCCCTCAGCGGGTTCTGCCAAGCGGTGGAGCTCACTTGGACTCAGCCTCCGTCAGACGGGAGGAGACGGTGGAGAGCAGGTCGGTCCAGGCGATCTCGAACTTGGAGACGGCCTCGTCCTCGAGCTGCTGGGTGACCTCGTCGAGCGAGATGCCGAGCGCGTCGACGGCCTTGAGCTCGGCGCGGGCCTGCTCGTAGCGGCCGGTGATGGTGTCACCGGTGATCTCGCCGTGGTCGGCGGTCGCCTTCAGGGTGCCCTCGGGCATCGTGTTGACGGTGCCGGGCGCGACCAGCTCGTCGACGTACAGGGTGTCCTTGTACGCGGGGTCCTTGACGCCGGTGGAGGCCCACAGCGGGCGCTGCTTGTTGGCGCCGGCTGCCTCCAGCTTGGTGGCGCGCTCGGAGCCGAAGACCTGCTCGTACGCCTCGTAGGCGAGCCGGGCGTTGGCGAGGGCGGCCTTGCCCTTGGCGTCCTTGGCCGCGTCGGTGCCGATCTTGTCGAGACGCTTGTCGATCTCGGCGTCGACGCGCGAGACGAAGAACGAGGCGACGGAGTGGATCGAGGAGAGGTCGATGCCGCGCTCGTGGGCCTTCTCCAGGCCGGCCAGGTAGGCGTCCATGACGGCCTGGTAGCGGTCGAGGGAGAAGATCAGCGTGACGTTGACCGAGATGCCGAGGCCGATGACCTCGGTGATCGCCGGGAGGCCCGCGAGGGTGGCCGGGATCTTGATCATCACGTTGGGGCGGTCCACGAGCCAGGCGAGCTGCTTGGCCTCGGCGATGGTGGCCTCGGTGTTGTGGGCCAGGCGCGGGTCGACCTCGATGGAGACGCGGCCGTCACGGCCCTGCGTGGCGTCGTACACCGGGCGCAGGATGTCGGCGGCGGCGCGCACGTCCTGGGTGGTCATCATGCGGACGGCCTCGTCGACGGTGACCTTGCGGACGGCCAGGTCGGCGAGCTGCTCCTCGTAGCCCTCGCCCTTGCCGATGGCGGCCTGGAAGATCGAGGGGTTCGTGGTGACGCCCACGACGTGACTGTCCGCGACGAGCTCGGCGAGGTTGCCGGACTCGATGCGGGTGCGGGACAGGTCGTCCAGCCAGATGGAAACGCCTTCGTCGGACAGGGCCTTGAGGGGTGCGACGGCGTTGCTCATGTTCTGCTTCATCTTCTTTCGGCTGTGCTTGCTACAAAGACGTGGGTGAGGGGGAGGTTCAGGCGCGGGCGGCGGTGAGGGATTCCTTCGCCTTCGCGGCCACATTCTCGGCGGTGAAGCCGAACTCGGCGAACAGCGTCCCGGCGTCGGCGGAGGCGCCGAAGTGCTCCAGGGAGACGATGCGCCCGGCGTCACCGACGTAGCGGTACCAGGTCAGACCGATGCCGGCCTCGACCGCCACACGGGCCTTCACCGACGGCGGCAGGACGGACGCGCGGTACTCGGCGTCCTGCTCCTCGAACCACTCGACGGACGGCATCGACACGACGCGGGTGGCGATGCCCTCGGCCTCCAGCTGCTCGCGGGCGGCGACGGCGACCTCGACCTCGGAGCCGGTGGCGATCAGGACGACGTCCGGGGTGGACTTCGACGCCTCGGCCAGGACGTAACCGCCCTTGGCGGCGTCCTCGTTGGCCTCGTAGGTCGGCAGGCCCTGGCGGGACAGCGCCAGGCCGTGCGGGGCCGGCTTGTCGGTGCCGCGCTTGAGGATCTCGCGCCAGGCGATGGCGGTCTCGTTGGCGTCGGCCGGGCGGACGATGTTCAGGCCGGGGATGGCGCGCAGCGCGGCGAGGTGCTCGACGGGCTGGTGGGTCGGGCCGTCCTCGCCCAGACCGATGGAGTCGTGGGTCCACACGTAGGTGACCGGGAGCTGCATGAGGGCCGACATGCGGACGGCGTTGCGCATGTAGTCGGAGAACACCAGGAAGGTGCCGCCGTAGATGCGGGTGTTGCCGTGCAGCGCGATGCCGTTCATCTCGGCGGCCATCGAGAACTCGCGGATGCCGAAGTGCACGGTGCGGCCGTACGGGTCGGCCTCCGGGAGCGGGTTGCCCTTCGGGAGGAAGGAGCTGGTCTTGTCGATGGTGGTGTTGTTCGACCCTGCGAGGTCGGCGGAGCCTCCCCACAGCTCGGGGATCACACCGCCGAGCGCCTGGAGGGTCTTGCCGGACGCGGCGCGGGTGGCGACCTTCGTGCCGGTCTCGAAGGACGGCAGGGCGTCCTCCCAGCCCTCGGGGAGGCGGCCCGCGAGCACGCGGTCGAGGGTCGCGGAGCGCTCCGGGTTGGTGTTGCGCCACTCGGCGAGCTTCTTGTCCCAGGCGGCGTGCGCCTCGGCGCCGCGGTCGAGGGCGCCGCGCGTGTGGGCGATGACCTCGTCCTCGACGATGAAGGACTGCTCGGGGTCGAAGCCGAGGACCTTCTTCGTGGCGGCGATCTCCTCGTCGCCGAGCGCGGAGCCGTGCGAGCCCTCGGTGTTCTGCTTGGTCGGGGCCGGCCAGGCGATGATCGTGCGCATCGCGATGAGGGACGGCTTGTCGGTGACGGCCTTGGCGGCGGCGAGCGCCTCGTAAAGGGCCTTCGGGTCGACGTCGCCGTCGGCGGTGGGCTCGATGCGCTGGACGTGCCAGCCGTACGCCTCGTAGCGCTTCTCCACGTCCTCGGAGAACGCGGTGGCGGTGTCGCCCTCGATGGAGATGTGGTTGTCGTCGTAGACGAAGACGAGGTTGCCGAGCTTCTGGTGGCCTGCCATGGACGACGCCTCGGCGGAGACGCCCTCCTCCAGGTCGCCGTCGGAGACGATCGCCCAGATGGTGTGGTCGAACGGGGAGGCGCCCTCGGCGGCCTCCGGGTCGAACAGGCCGCGCTCGTAGCGGGCGGCCATCGCCATGCCCACGGCGTTGGCGACGCCCTGGCCGAGCGGTCCCGTCGTGGTCTCGACACCGGCGGTGTGGCCGTACTCGGGGTGGCCCGGCGTCTTCGAACCCTGCGTGCGGAACGCCTTCAGGTCGTCGAGCTCCAGCTCGTAGCCGGAGAGGAAGAGCTGGGTGTAGAGGGTGAGGCTGGTGTGGCCGGGCGACAGGACGAAGCGGTCGCGGCCGGTCCACTCCGGGTCGGCCGGATCGTGCCGCATGGCCTTCTGGAAGATCGTGTACGCGGCCGGGGCCAGGCTCATCGCGGTGCCGGGGTGACCGTTGCCGACCTTCTGCACGGCGTCCGCCGCCAGCAGGCGTGCGGTGTCGACGGCACGCTGGTCGCGTTCGGTCCACTCGAAGGGGCGCTCGAAGGGGTCGAGTCCGTCCGGTGTCTGCGTGCTCATCTGTACAGCTTCCTTCGCATCCGTTGTCCTGCCGAGGTGCCGAAAGGCACCGCCCGACCAGGACCAAAGTCCCAGGTCGAACCACCTACGAATGTAAAGGTCATACTTTTGGCTCGACAGGTGCCCCCGTGCCAGCGTTCGGTGAAAATGGGACACCCAGCGGAGTCGACCCCGAGGAAAGTGGATGACGGAGCAGGACCCCTCACAGACGAGCGCACATCTGCGGGCGGCCACTGAAAATCGAGCGCAGATCCGGACCTATCCGTTCGACCCGAGCGCGAGCCTGTCCGGCGTCGGGATCCAGGTCGGACCGATGGGTTCCGAGGGCCCGTGGGCGGGCGGCGTCGGCCTGTCGCGGCGCGTGCACCGCATCGACTTCCACGTGCTGCTCTTCTTCCGCGAGGGTCCGGTCCGCCACATGATCGACTTCACCGAGTACGAGGTGGGGGCCGGGGACATCCTGTGGATCCGGCCGGGCCAGGTGCACGGGTTCTCGACGCGGGACGCGTACGTCGGCACCGCCCTGACCATGCAGCCGGGATTCCTCCCCCGCGCGATCGTCGAGGCGACCGGGCTCTACCGCTACGACCGGCCGCCGCTGCTCCACCCCGACCCGGAGCAACTCGCCGCGATCGATGCCTCGTTGGCGCAACTACGGCGCGAGTACCTGGACACGACGACGCTGCCGCTGAGCCTGCACACCTCGGTGCTGCGGCACGCCCTCACCGCCCTGATGCTGCGGGTGGCGCATGTGTCGGCGCAGGCCGTGGCGGAGGACGACGGGACGCCGCAGCAGGACACGACGTTCACCCGGTTCCGTACGGCGGTCGAGCAGGGGTTCACGTCCAACCACAGCGTCAGCGCGTACGCCGACGAACTGGGCTACTCGCGCCGCACGCTCGTCCGTGCGGTGCGCGCCGCGACGGGCCTCACCCCGAAGGCCTTCATCGACCGGCGGGTGATCCTTGAGGCCAAACGGATGCTCGCGCACACGGAGTTGCCGGTCGGCCGGATCGGCGTCGCGGTCGGCTTCGCGGACTCGGCGAACTTCTCCAAGTTCTTCCAGCAGCACACGGGCGCGACACCGGCGGCGTTCCGGGCGGAACAGGTCTGAGCCGGCCTCCCGGGGCTCAGCCCTCGCCCTCCGACGTGAAGATCAGGCACATGTCCGCCGTGGCCTGCGCGTGGATGCGGAACTCCTCGCGGGCCCGCGCCTCGTTGCCCTCGACGATCGCCCGGGTCAGCGGATCGTGCAGCTCGCCGGGGGTGGAGCGGGCCTCGGCGGCGCCGGGGTGGGTGGCCAGGAGCCGGGTCAGCTCGTCCTGGATGCCCTGCTCGGCCTCCAACAGGCGCCGGGAGCCGGACATTTCGGCGATGCACAGGTGGAACGCCGCGTCGGCGGTGCGATAGGCGTCCGCCTCGGAGAGCAACTCGTGGGTGCGGTCGGACAGTTCCCGCAGCCGCGCGTGCGCGTCGGCATCGGAGCGGCGGGCCGCGCGCGCGGAGGCCTCACCGGAGATCGCCTGCCGCCACGCCGTCAGCTCCTCGATCTCCGCCACGGTGTAGGGGTGCAGGCCGACGAGTTCCTTCACACGGTTCAGCACGTCCCCGGTGACGTACGTGCCCCCCTTGTAGCCCCGCCGCGTCTCGACAAGGCCCTCCGAGCGCAGCACGGCCATGGAGTGGCGCACCGTCATCGGGGCGACGCCGAACATCTCGGCCAGCGCCTTCTCGGACGGGAAGCGGTCGCCCGCGACCAGCATCCGCGCCCCGATCAGCTCACTGAGGCGCCGCGCGATGGCCTCGGCCGCGCCGCCCGCGCGCACGGGGCGGATGTGCGTGCCCCAGTCGTTGTCATCCATCGGCCACTACACCCTTGCCTTCCATGAACTCTAACCTCTAGATTTCACTGCATCGTCTTCTGTGATCTTCTCAATCCTCGCGGAGAGCTTATGAGCAGCACCCGTGTGCCCGTGATCGGCATACCTGTCCGGTTGAGCGCCATCGACGCCCCCGACACCGATCCGCGTGTGGCCGGGGCGGCCCGCGTCTTCGACGCCGTCGTGGACCTCGTACGGACCTCGGGAGCCCGCCCTCAACTCCTGGCGCCCGGCGACCCGTTGGACGGGTGCGACGGCTTCGTCGTCCCCGGCGGCGGCGACGTGGACCCCGCCCTGTACGGCGGGCCCGCCGACCACCCCGCCCTGTACGACGTCAACCAGGAGCAGGACCTGCTCGACCTGGCCGTGCTGCGGCACGCGCTCGACGCCCGGCTCCCGCTGCTCGGCATCTGCCGCGGCCTGCAACTGCTCAACGTCGTCCGCGGCGGCACCCTGCACGTCGACCTGGCCCCCGGGCCCGTGGTGCACGACCCGCCCGCGGAGACCGGGGAGGACTGGGCGCTGCACGACGTGGTCCTGGAGCCGGACAGCCGGAGCGCGCAGGCCTTCGGCAAGGAAGCGCTGCCGATCGCCTCCGGCCACCATCAGGCCGTCGACCGGGTCGGCGCGGGGCTGCGGGTCACGGCGCGGGCGGCCGACGGCTGCGTGGAGGGGCTCGAAGGCACGGACGACACCTGGACCGTCGCCGTGCAGTGGCACCCCGAGGCCGAGGTCCCCGAACCGGCCCTGCGGGCCCCGCTGTTCGAGGCGCTGAGCCGGGCGGCGGCGCCGGCGGAGATCGCGTGCTGACCGACGGGCGCCCCGGGCTCGACAGCTCGGCGGGCACCCGTACCGGCGGCCTGGCCCAGGGCCTGCACAGCCGGCACATGACGATGATCAGCATCGGCGGGGCGATCGGCGCGGGCCTGTTCGTCGGCTCCGGCGCCGGGATCCGGCAGGCGGGGCCCGGCATCCTGCTGACGTACGCGCTGACCTCGCTGATCGTCGTCCTGATCATGCGGATGCTCGCGGAGCTCGCGGTGGCCAGGCCCGACACGGGGCGTTCGCCGTGTACGCGCGGCTCGCGTTCGGGCGCTGGGCCGGTTTCGCGGGCGGCTGGATGTACTGGGTGGGCTGGCCGCTGGGGCTCGCGATCGACGCCATCGCCTCCGGCACCATCGTGCACGGCTGGCTGCCGTCGATTCCCGTGTGGGTGGCGGCACTTGTGCTCGTCGCCCTCGTCACCGTGGTCAATCCGACCTCGGTGCGGGCGTACGGGGAGATGGAGTTCTGGGTGGTGTGGCTGAAGGTCGCGGTGATCGTGGCCTTCATCGGGATCGGGCTCGTCGCGGTGGGCGGCCTGCTGCCGGGCACCGAGGCGCCGGGAACCGCCAACCTGCTCGGGCACGGCGGCTTCCTGCCGCACGGGATGGCCGGGGTGCTGCTAGGGCTTGTCGTTTGGATCAGGCCGGATCAGGGAGCGGGGCCTGGTGCGTGCGATCGCAAGGCGGAGGAGGGAGGCGACGCGGAGCGTCGTCGACCGACGACAACGCCGCGAGCGTGCGTGCCAGGCCCCGCGAGCCCGGCCTGATCCAAACGACAGGCCCTAGCCATGACCGGGGCGATGTTCTCCTTCTCCGGAACCGAGATCGTGACCATCGCGGCCGGCGAGACGAAGGACCCGGCGCGCGCGATCCGGGGCTGCAGATCGTGCTCTTCGCCGCGACGGTGTCCACCATGAACTCGCAGGTGTACGCGAGTTCGCGGATGCTCTTCGCACTCTCCCGGGACCGGGACGCCCCCGCGGCACTCGGCCGGGTGTCCCGGACGTCGGCGCCGCGCAACGCGATCCTGTTCACCGTGGCGCTGGCCGTGTGCTGCGTACTGCTCCAAGTCGTGCACCCCACCACGGCGTTCGACCGGCTGGTGAGCATGGCGGGCGACACGATGTTCGTCACGTGGATGAGTGTGGCCGGGGCGCAGATCGTGCTGGGCCGCCGGTCCCGGAGGGCGGGGCAGCTGCCCGAACCGGGGACCGGGATGTGGCTGTTCCCCTGGCTGAGCTGGGCCGTGCTGCTCGCGGTCGGCGCGATGTTCGTCTCGCTGATCGTGCTGCCGGACTCGCGGGTGGACGCGCTGGGGGCGCTGCTGCTGACGGTGGCGTTGGCCGGGTTCTCGTTCCTCTTCCCCAAGCCCGCACCTTCCGGGACGTAGCCGGGTCGGGCGGTGGGGGCGCCACGAGGCAGAATGAGCCCATGTCTCGCACCTCCCCCACCTGCCCCTGCGGGCTCCCCGCCGCGTACGAGGAGTGCTGCGGCCGCTACCACTCGGGCAGCGCCGCCGCCCCCTCCGCCGAGGCCCTGATGCGCTCCCGGTACGCCGCGTTCGTCCGGCAGGACGCGGCGTACCTGCTGCGCACCTGGCACCCCGACACCCGGCCGCCCGGCATCGACTTCACCGACGCGCCGAAGTGGACGGGCCTGGAGATCGTCGAGGCGACCGACGGCTCGGCGTTCCACCAACAGGGCACCGTCACCTTCCGCGCCCGCTACCAGGGCGGCGAGCTGCACGAACGCAGCCGGTTCTCCCGGGTGGGCGGGGCGTGGGTGTACGTCGACGGCGACTTCATCGAGTAACTCCGAGGCCCGGTAAGGGAGTTCAGGGAGCGGAGTTCAGGGAGCGGAGTTCAGGGCGCCAGGATGTCCAGCTCGTGGAGCGCGCCCACCGCGATCTCGCGCGTGAGTTCCTCCGCGCGCTCCGCGTCCCGCTCCCGTATCGCCTCCGCGACCTTGACGTGCAGGCTGACCGCCGCCGGGTCCGGGTCCTCGAACATGACCTGGTGGTGGGTGCGGCCCGCGAGGACCTCCGCCACCAGGTCACCCAGGTGGGCGAACATCTCGTTGCCCGATGCGTTGAGGACGATCCGGTGGAACTCGACGTCGTGACCGAGATACGCCTCCAACTGCTGGCCGCGTGACGTCGCCACCATGCCGAGCGCGCACTCGGTCAGCGCCGCGCACTGCTCCGCGCTCGCGCTGCGCGCCGCCAGACCAGCGGCGACCGGCTCGACCGCCGAGCGCAGCACCGTGAGCGAGCGCAGCTGGCGCGGGCGGTCGGCGCCCGCCAGGCGCCAGCGGATGACCTGCGGGTCGTAGACGTTCCACTCCTCGGCGGGCCGCACCGTCACGCCGACCCGGCGTCGCGAGGCCACGAGGTGCATCGACTCCAGGACGCGCACCGCCTCCCGCATGACCGAACGGGACACCTCGAAGCGCTGGGCGAGTTCATCCGTGCGCAGCACGCTGCCCGCCGGGTACTCGCCCGCCGTGATCGCGGGACCGAGGCTTTCCAGTACGCGGGCATGCAGGCCCCGGCCCATTGTGGTCATGGGACAACCCTAGCCCCGAGTCCAATGGTCTGACTTTTACGTCACACCCTCTTGAATTAATCAGACCTATTGGGTTTCAGTGTGGTGTCACAGCGATGTCGACGAAGACAGCGAAGCGAGGCAGTACCCGATGAGCACCCCCCACGTCGTCGTGGTCATGGGCGTCGCAGGAACCGGCAAGACAACGATCGGTCCCCTGCTCGCCGAACGGCTCGGCGTTCCGTACGCCGAGGGCGACGACTTCCACCCCGAGGCCAACATCGAGAAGATGTCGGCCGGCACGCCCCTGACGGACGAGGACCGCTGGCCCTGGCTCGATGCCATCGGCCGCTGGGCACACGGCCGTGCGGGACTCGGCGGGGTGGTCTCCAGCTCCGCCCTCAAGCGCAGCTACCGCGACCGCCTGCGGGCCGAGGCCCCCGACGCCGTCTTCGTCCACCTCACCGGCTCGCGCGAGCTGATCGAGGACCGCATGGGGCATCGGGAGGGGCACTTCATGCCCACCTCGCTGCTCGACTCGCAGTTCGCCACGCTCCAGCCGCTCGCGGCGGACGAGGCGGGCGTGGCCGTCGATGTCGCGGGATCGCCGGAGGAGATCGCGGACCGGGCCGTCGCGGCCCTGGCCGGGCTCGACTCCCCCGCCGCTACCCCGTAACCCCCACACCGGCAAGTTCTCCCCCGTCCCCCCACTCGTTCTAGGGATTAGACCGTGACCAGACTCAGCGTCGAGATGCTGGCAGCGGACACCGTCGAGCCGATCACGTCCGCGGGCCATGCCCAGCTCGGGATCGCCGTGCTCGCGGGCATCGCCGTCATCGTCCTGCTCATCACCAAGTTCAAGATGCACGCCTTCCTGGCGCTGACCATCGGCTCGCTCGCGCTCGGCGCGTTCGCCGGGGCCCCGCTGGACAAGGTGATCGAAAGCTTCAGCGGCGGGCTCGGCGACACCGTCGCCGGTGTCGGCGTGCTGATCGCGCTCGGCGCGATCCTCGGCAAGCTGCTCGCCGACTCCGGCGGCGCCGACCAGATCGTCGACACGATCCTCGCCAAGGCCGGCAAGTCCGGCGGCAGGGCCATGCCGTGGGCCATGGTGCTCATCGCGGCCGTGATCGGCCTGCCGCTCTTCTTCGAGGTCGGCATCGTCCTGCTGATCCCCGTCGTCCTGATGGTCGCCAAGCGCGGCAACTACTCGCTGATGCGGATCGGCATCCCGGCCCTGGCGGGCCTGTCCGTCATGCACGGTCTGATCCCGCCGCACCCCGGCCCGCTCGTCGCGATCGACGCGGTCGACGCCAACCTCGGGCTCACGCTCGCGCTCGGCATCCTCGTCGCCATCCCGACGGTGATCATCGCCGGCCCGGTCTTCTCGAAGTACGCGGCCAAGTGGGTCGACGTCCCGGCCCCCGAGAAGATGATCCCGTCGCGCGCCTCCGACGAGCTGGAGAAGCGTCCGAGCTTCGGTGCCGCCGTCTCGACGATCCTGCTGCCCGTCGCGATGATGCTGTCCAAGGCCCTGGTCGACGTCATCGTGGACAACCCGGACGCCACCGTCCAGCGCGTGTTCGACGTGGTCGGCAACCCGATGATCGCGCTGCTCTTCGCCGTCGTCGTCGCCATGTTCACCCTCGGCCGCCCGGCCGGCTTCACCAAGGGCAAGATCCTCTCGACCACCGAGAAGTCCCTCGGCCCGATCGCCGGCGTGCTGCTGATCGTGGGCGCGGGCGGTGGCTTCAAGGGCACCCTGGTCGACTCCGGCGTCGGCGAGATGATCATGGAGATCTCCAAGGACTGGGGGCTCCCGACGCTGCTGCTCGCCTGGCTCATCGCGGTCGTCATCCGCGTCGCCACGGGTTCGGCGACGGTCGCCACGGTCTCCGCCGCCGGTCTGGTCGCGCCCCTCGCGGCCCACATGAGCGACACGCACACGGCGCTGCTCGTCCTGGTCATCGGCGCGGGTTCGCTGTTCTTCAGCCACGTCAACGACGCCGGTTTCTGGCTGGTCAAGGAGTACTTCGGGCTCAGCGTCGGCCAGACCGTGAAGACCTGGTCGCTCATGGAGACGATCATCTCCGTGGTCGCCGGCGCGCTGGTGCTGCTGCTGTCCTTGGTGATCTAGCCGAGGCTAGCCGAGGACCGGTCGACGACTGGTCATGAGGGCGCCCCCGCCGTTCGGCGGGGCGCCCTCGTCGTGTGTTCAGGGTGCGTCGAGCCACTCGCCGTGTTCCCGCGCGGCCCAGTCCCGGTCCACGAAGCCGGTCCGCAGCCCGCGGCGCGCCTCGGGGTCGCCGACCGCCATGCCGATGTGCCCGGCGAGCACGATGCCGAGGGCGAGCGCCAGCCAGTCGTGCACGAAGGTGCTGCCGGTGCGCACGGCGAGCGGGGCGAGGTGCGTGAACCACATGAGCAGGCCCGTGCCGAGCATCACGAGGACAGCTCCCGCGAGCCAGGCCGCCCACAGCTTCTGCCCGGCGTTGAACTTGCCCGCGGGGCGGTGGCCGGGGCGCCGGCGCAGAGCCGCGCTCAGCCAGGCCCTGTCGTACGGGGCGAAGCGGTTGAGGCGGGTCAGGTCGGCGCGGAAGGCCCGGGAGACCAGGCCGAGGAGGAAGGGCACAGGCAACAGGAGGCCCGACCATTCGTGGAGCGTCACCACGAGGGCGCGGCGGCCCACGAGTTCGGCGAGCTGCGGTACGTAGAGGCAGGCGGCCGTCGCGACGCACACGCCCATCAAGGCGGCCGTGGCGCGGTGCACCCGGCGTTCGGCGCGCGTGAACCGGCGAACGGTCGCGGTGAGTCGCTCAGTTCGTGGGCTCATCGTCGCGTCCGTTCGAGCGGCCGACCCAGGCGTCGATGTCGTAGCCGCGCTCCTCCCAGTAACCCGGCTGTACGTCGTCGGTGACGGTGATCCCGGAGAGCCACTTGGCCGACTTGTAGAAGTACATGGGCGCCGCGTAGAGGCGGACCGGGCCGCCGTGCGCGTGCGTGAGGTCCTTGTCCCGCATGCGCAGCGCCACCAGGACGTCGGCGCGGCGCGCCTGGCGCAGCGTGAGGCTCTCGCTGTACGTGCCGTCGAAGCAGGTGAGGCGTACGGCTTTCGCGGTGGGGCGCACCCCCGCGGCGTCCAGGATCCGCGAGAGCCGTACGCCTTCGAAGGGCGTGTGCGGGACCCGCCAGCCCGTGACGCACTGGACGTCACGGACGAGGCGGGTCTGCGGCAGCGCCCTCAGTTCGGGGAGCGTGTACGTCGACGGGTGTGCGACCAGGCCGTCGACGGTGAGGCGGTAGGTCTCCGCGCTCTTGTGGGGTACGGAGGCGGCGACCGAGTAGTAGCGGAAGCCGCCGCCGTTGGGCAGGACGCCCGTGAGGCCGGTGGGGTCCTTCTGAGCGATGCCTTCCAGGGCGTGCTGGAGGGTGGGGGCCGCGGCGACGGTCAGGGCGCCGGCGCCCAGCATTCCGAGGACCAGGCGGCGGCCCACCGGGGGGCCTTGGTTCGGTGTCACGTTTCTGATTGCAGCACCACGGGGGGCCGGGATCCAGGGGTTCCGGCCCCCCGTCAGGGTTTCGTCACTTGTGGTCGCGGTCGCGGGGCTCCGCCCCGGACCCCGCGCCTCAATCGCCGGCGGGGCTTGATTTGGGGCTCTGCTCCGGATCCCGCGCCTCAATCGCCGACGGGGCTTCAAAAGATCGGGGCTCTGCCCCGGACCCCACTGCTCAATCGCCGCAGGGGCTTGATTTGCCCGCCCGTTGATCCAGTTGAAAGGCCTCGTTGCCCAGGCCGATGCGGGCGTGGGACTGGGGGTTCTTGTTGCGGAGGAGCACGCCGTGCACCGCGCCCGCCAGCGCGGCCAGGACGATGATGCCGGGGAGGATCCAGTTGAGCGCGGAGTCGGGGCCCGAGCCGACCAGGACGTCGAAGTCCTTGATCGTGTAGACGGCGATCACGAGGAGGGCCAGGCCCGCCACCGCGGACGCCGTCAGGCGCCAGGCCTGCGCCGCCGCGGCCCCGCGGCGCGCGAAGAACACGATGACGGCGAGGGACGCCGTGGCCATGAGGACGATGACGCCGAGCGCGCCCACGTTGCCGCCCCAGGTGAACAGGTGCAGCACCGGCGCCGTCGGGTCGCCGAACGGTCCGTCGTCGGCGATCGCGAAGCCGGCGACCGCGATCAGCGCGATCACCGATTGCAGCACCGAGCCCTTGCCGGGCGCGCCGGTCGCCGTGTTCGTCCGCCCGAACCCGGCGGGCAGCAGCCCCTCGCGGCCCATCGCGAAGGCGTACCGCGCCACCACGTTGTGGAAGCTGAGCAGCGCCGCGAACATGCCCGTCACGAACAGGACATGGACGACGTCCGTGAACGCGCCGCCGAGGCGGTCCTCGGTGAGGCCGAAGAGCAGGCCCGCCGACTGCTTGCGGGCCGCGCCGACGATGCCGGAGGGCCCTGTCGCCACCGTCATCGCCCACGAGCTGAACGCGAAGAACAGGGCGACGCCGCCGACGGCGAGGTACATCACGCGCGGCACCAGGACGTGCGGCCTGCTGGTCTCCTCCGCGTACACCGGCGCCTGCTCGAAGCCGGTGAACGCGGCGATGCAGAAGCACAGCGCCGTGCCGAGCCCGACGCCCGAGAGCGTCTCCGGGTTGAAGGCGTGCAGGGACAGTCCCTGGGCGCCGGGGTCGCCGATGGCCGCGATGTCGAAGACGACCACGACGGCGACCTCGATGAGGAGCAGCACGCCGAGGACCTTCGCGTTGACGTCGATCTTCAGCAGGCCGAGCGCGCCGACGGCGAGCACGGCGATCAACGCCGGTATCCACCAGGCGAGTTCGAGGTTCAGATACTGCTCGGCGAGGCCCGCGACCTCGTAGCCGAACAGGCCGAAGATGCCGACCTGGAGCGAGCTGTAGGCGACGAGCGCGACGAGGGCCGCCGCGGCGCCGGCCGTCGGGCCGAGGCCGCGGGCGATGTACGCGTAGAACGCGCCCGCGTTGTGCACGTGCCGGCTCAACTCCGCGTAGCCGACGCTGAAGAGGGCGAGCACGACGCCGAGCACGAGGAAGAGCAGCGGCTGGCCGACCACCCCCATCACCGCGAACGTCGTCGGCATGACGCCCGCGACGACGAGCAGCGGCCCCGTCGCGGCGAGCACGGAGAGCAGCAGCCCAGCCGTACCGAGCCGCCCGGCGCGCAACGCGCTCGTCTCGCCCAGATACGTGTGAATGGCCGGATCCGCCGCGGCCTCGGGCGGTCGCTCGCTCGCGCTCATGGGGTGACGTCCCTTCCTTCGTGCGGTGAAGTGAGGTGAGTTTGAGGGGAGGTTGAGGTGGGGGCCTGGGGGTGCGTTCCGCGTTCGTGCGCTACGCCGAGCCGAGCGCGGCGCCCCGCGCGATCCGGAACGCTTCGTACGGGTCCCGGTCCGGGTACGACCAGGGGTGCGGTGTGCTGTGCCGGCCGATGCGGTGGAACAGGGCGGCGGCCTCGGCGGGGCGACCCTCGCAGTACTTCGCGTGCGCCAGGTAGTTGAGGTCGACGCGGCCGCGCGGGTGCGGCGCACCGGGCCGTTCACGCGCGGCGCCCCACTCCAGCCACCAGTCGAACGCGGCCTTCAGGACGAGCCGGGCGCGCCGCCCCGTCCAGTGCCCGGACGCCTTCGGGTCGTCGGACAGCACACCGGCGCGCGCGAGAACCCGGTAGCGCTCGGCGTGCGCGACCACCGGAAGGACCGCCAACGGCGAGTCCGGCGGGGCCTGTTCACAGGCCCAGGACGCGAAGTCGTAGACCTCGTGCAGCGGGTCCTGTCCGACGTCGGCGCGCCGCTCGGCGAGCCGCGCGACCATCAGATGGTGCGCGTGGTGGTGGCCGGGATGTCGCAGGCGCACCTCGTCGAAGAGCCGCACGACATCCTCCTCGCTCCCCAACTCCCGCTCCAGAAGCATGAGTCCGAGCAGCGGGGTCGGATCGTCGGGCACGAGCTCGGCCGCCTGCGCGCAGGCCGCGCGCACCTTCTCGGGGCGGCCGCGGCCCTCGACAGCGCGCAGTACGCCCGCGCAGGCGAGCAGGACGACGGCGTCGGTGGAGTCGGGTTCGGCGAGCAGCCAGTCGCGGGCCCAGACCCGCGCGGTGGGTTCGCCCGCGAGGCCGAGCATCCGGTGACCGCGCAGGTCCCAGTCGGTGCCGGTGGCGCGGAGCAGGGATCTGGCCTCGGTCCAGCGGCCCCGGGCCAGGGCGGAGCGGGCCGCGACGAGTTCGGCGTCGTCGAGTGCGGGGTCGCCGAAGGGAGGGGTGTGCGCGGGCTTCTTGCGGGAGCGCCCTAGCGGAGGCGGGGGTGGGGGCACCGCGGCGGGGTCCTTACGACTGTTCAGATGTGGATGAGATGGGCGAGAGGGTCGATGATCGATCAGGCACAGCAAACCGGTACGGAGGTGTCCGCGTCAAGGGAGGCCGGTGACGCACCTCACCAACTGACGGAAAGGGCTGGTGAGTTCGGCCGCGGAACGGACGCCGCCCGCTCACTCGCGCGCGGGTGGCCGCGCGGGCCGCTATCGTCGACAGGGTGTCCGTTCTCGTCCTCGTCCTCGCCGTGAGCGCGGCCTTCTGTCTGGGCATCGGCTTCGTCCTCCAGCAGAACGCGGCGGTCAGGGCCCCGCTCGGCGACTTCCTCTCTCCCCGGCTGCTGCTCGACCTGATGCGCGTGCCGCGCTGGCTCGGCGGGATCGGCCTCATGGTGTGCGGGATGGTGCTCGGCGCGCTGGCCCTCGGCCACGGCGAGGTGACCCTCGTCGAACCGCTGCTCGCCACGAACCTCCTCTTCGCCCTGCTGCTCTCCCGCCGCCAGACGAGACAGCCGCTCGGCCGGCAGGGCTGGGCGGGGCTGCTGCTGCTCGCGGGCGGTGTCACGGCGTTCATCGTCGCCGGGCAGCCGCAGGGCGGCAGCGCGGTCACCGATCCGCTGCGGCACTGGCTGATCGTCGGGGTGATGGTCGGCGGGGCACTGTCCCTCGCGGCCCTCGCCAAGCGTTCCCGGCTGACCGCGGGACCGGCGCTGCTCGCGGTGGCGGCGGGGCTGCTGTACGGAGTGCAGGACGCGTTGACGCGGGTGAGCGGTCAGCGGTTCTCCGCGGGCGGCTGCCCCGAGCTGTTCACCGGCTGGCAGCCGTACGCCGTGCTCGCCCTCGGGGTCACGGGGCTCGTCCTGGTGCAGAGCGCGTTCGAGACGGCGCCGCTGCGGATGTCGCTGCCCGCACTCACGGCGGCGCAGCCGCTGGCCGGGATCGCGTGCGGCGTGGGCTTCCTGGGCGACCGGCTGCGGATGGACACGGGGGCGCTCGCGTGGGAGGCGGTGGGCCTGGCCGGGATCGTGCTGGGCGTCGTCCTGCTCGGGCTGCACCCCGCGATGCCGGGGACGGCCGCGGCCGGGCGGGACCGGGTGGGGGCCCCGCTGTAGCCACGCGCCTAGCCTGCCGTTCATGAACCCCGCTGAAGTGAATCCTGCCGAGGAGATCCTCGACATCGTCGACGAGCACGACCACGTCGTGCGCCAGGCGCCGCGAGGCGAGGCCTACGCCCGGCACCTGCGCCACCGCTGCGCCTTCATCCTCGCCAGGAACCCGGCCGGCGAGATCTTCGTGCACCGCCGCACCCCCACCAAGCTCGTCTTCCCCTCCCACCACGACATGTTCGTCGGCGGGGTCGTCGGCGCCGGCGAGACGTACGACGAGGCGGCGCTGCGCGAGGCGGAGGAGGAGCTGGGGGTGAGCGGACTGCCGCGGCCCACCCCGCTGTTCAAGTTCCTGTACGAGGGCGACGCCGGGCAGTCCTGGTGGTCGTACGTCTACGAGGTCACGTTCGACCTGCCGGTGTCCCCGCAGGCCGAGGAGATCGACTGGCACGCGTTCCTGAGCCCGGAGGAGCTGGAGCGGCGGATCGGCGAGTGGGACTGGACGCCCGACGGGCTCGCGGCGTACGAGCGGTGGAAGGCGCACAGGTGACCCGCGGGTCGCGGGAGCGTCGCGGGTAATGTGCCGCGGGTGATCGAATTTGCACGCAGTATCCGGCTCTGGTTCGCCCCGGAGCGGATCAGGGACGAGGGCGACACTCCCGACTACCGCTTCTCGCTCGCCAACGAACGCACCTTCCTGGCGTGGGTGCGCACGGCGCTCGCGCTGATCGGTGGCGGTTTCGCCGTGGACCAGTTCCTGCCGGACCTGCGCTGGGGTTGGCGCGTCGGACTCGCGCTCGCGCTGCTCGGGGCGGGCGCCCTGTGCTCGCTGCGGGCCGTGGGGCACTGGGTGCGCTGCGAGCTGGCGATGCGGCGCGGCGAGGACCTGCCGGTGTCGAAGTTCCCCGCGGTGCTCGGCGTGGTGGTGGCGCTGGTCTCGGTGGCCATGGTCGTCATCGTGTTCGTGGGGTGGGAGGGGTGAGCGGGGCGGACGCTCCCGTACGCGACCCCGGTCTCCAGCCCGCCCGGACGCGGCTCGCGTGGCGGCGTACGACGCTGTCGGGCACGGTCGCCGCGGTGCTCGCGGTGAAGGCGACGCTGAACAGCGGTGTCGGGCCCGCGCGGTTCGTGGCCACGGCGCTGTGCCTGCTGCTGTGGCTGGGCTTCGTGGCGGTCGCCCACCAGCGGATCACCGGGCTCGCCCGGAACGAGGCCGCGCCGCCCGTCATGACCCGGCGGCAGGCGGCGGCCGCGGCGCTGTGCACCGTGGCGATCACGCTGTGCGCGGCGGTGCTCATCACATGAGGGCGGGAGGTCGTTCGGGGTGCGAGGTCACTCGCCCCAGTCGACCGTGACCACGACTTTCCCGCGCGTGCGGCCCGTCTCGCTCAACTCGTGGGCACGCGCCGCCTCCTCCAGCGGCAGCGCCTCGTCGACGTGCACCGTCACCACGTCGGCCTCGGCGAGCTCCGAGAGCCGGTTGAGATCGGCGGCATCCGGGCGGACCCAGCAGTAGCGGCCGCCGAGCCCGATCACGTCGCCGTCGGCGATGGACGCGAGCCGGCCGCCCGGTGCCAGCAGCTCCGCCGAGACCCGCAGCGTCTCGCCGCCCACCGTGTCGAACGCCGCGTCGACGCCCTCCGGGACCAGTGCCCGGACCCGTTCGGCGAGGCCGTCCCCGTAGGCGACCGGCTCCCCGCCGAGTTCCCGCACGTACTCGTGGTTGCGCTCGCTCGCGGTGCCGATGACGCGCGCGCCGAAGTGCCGCGCGAGCTGCACCGCGAACGAGCCGACGCCGCCCGCCGCCGCGTGCACGAGGACCACGTCGCCCTCCTTCACCTCGAGGCCACCGGTCAGCACCTGGTACGCGGTGAGCCCGGCGAGCGGCAGCCCTGCCGCCTCCTCGAACGTGAGGTTGCGGGGCTTGCGGGCCAGAGTGCGCACGGGCGCGGCCACGTACTCGGCGAAGGTACCGCGGGACAGGAAGTCCTCACGTACGTAGCCGATGACCTCGTCGCCCGGCGCGAACTCGGTGACGGCGACGCCGGGCTGCACGACCACGCCGGACACGTCCCAGCCGGGGATCACCGGGAAGACCGGGTCGAGCAGCGCGTCCAGGTGCCCGGCGCGGCAGTGCCGGTCCACGGGGTTCACGGCGGCGGCGCGCACCTTCACCAGGACCGAGTCGGGTCCCACCTTGGGGTCGCGGACCTCGCCGTACTCGAGGACTTCGGGGCCGCCGTACGAGCGGTAGCTGATCGCCTTCATGGCCGGAGGCTCCCACGGGCGGCCGGCCGGGGCATGCGGAGCGGGTCCGGGCGGGTCGTCGCCGTCGGCGCCTACCCGTTGCGCCGTAAGAACGATCACGTTTCCGGGAGCCTCTGGACGCCATACCGACTGGTCGGCATGATGGCAGCCACTGTTGCCCGGCTACGGCCCACATACTGCCCGGATTCTCGGAGGACCGCGATGAGTCACCCCCAAGGCCTCGACCTCGACCGGCTGCGCGCCCATCTCGACCGGGAGCGCCCCGGCCTGGTCGCCGGGCCGCTGACCGGGCGGCTCATCGAGGGCGGGCGCTCGAACCTGACGTACCAGGTGAGCGACGGCAGCACGAAGTGGGTGGTGCGCAGGCCGCCGCTGGGGCACGTGCTCGCGACCGCGCACGACATGAAGCGCGAGCACCGGGTGATCGCGGGGCTGCACCCGACGAACGTGCCGGTGCCCGAGCCGGTGCTGCTCTGTGAGGACGAGGACGTCATCGGGGCGCCGTTCTACGTCATGGAGTTCGTGGACGGGACGCCGTACCGGACCTCCGACCAGCTCGCCCCGCTCGGCCCCGAGCGGACCCGGGCCGCCGTGCTCGGGCTCGTGGACACGCTGGTCGACCTGCACGCCGTGGACCCCGCGGCCGCGGGCCTCGGCGACTTCGGGCGGCCGGAGGGCTTCCTGGAGCGGCAGCTGCGCCGCTGGGGCAAGCAGCTGGACGCGTCCCGCAACCGGGAGCTGGCCGGGATCGACCAGTTGCAGGCGGCGCTCGGCCGCGAGCTGCCGGTCTCGCCTGCGCCGACGATCGTGCACGGCGACTACCGGCTCGACAACGTGCTCGTACGCCAGGACCCCGACGGGGTCGACCGGATCAAGGCGATCCTCGACTGGGAGATGTCGACGCTCGGCGACCCGCTCACGGACGTGGGCCTACTGGCGATGTACAGCGCGCAGCTCGACATGCCGGACTCGCCGATCTCCACGACCGCTTCGGCGCCCGGCCACCCCTCCCCCGCCGAGCTGATCGAACGCTACGCCGAGCGCTCGGGCCGCGACGTGTCGGCGATCTCCTGGTACACGGCGTTCGCCTGGTTCAAGCTGGCCGTGATCCTGGAGGGCATCCACTACCGCTACACGCTCGGCCAGACCGTCGGCGCGGGCTTCGACCGCATCGGCGAGCTGGTCCCGGTCTTCATCGACCACGGCCTGAACACCCTCAAGGAGGGCTGAGCCGGGGCCGGTCCTACGGCCGCAGCGCCCGCAGCAGCAGGTCGGCCAACTGGTCGGCCAGCTCCTGCGGGGTCAGCGGCCCGTCGGGGCGGTACCACGTGGACAGGTGGTGGATCGAGCCGAAGTGGTAGTCGACCACCAGATCGGCCGGCGTCCCGGTGGTGAAGACGCCGGCCCGCTGCCCCTCCTCGATCAGTGCCCGGAAGCGCTCGTGGTAGCGGCGCCGCTCGGCCCGGACCTGCTTGTTCTTCTCCGGGCTCAGATAGTGCATGGACCGGAAGAAGATCGAGGCGTCGTCGAGGTTGTCGATGGTCGTGACGACGACGTCCGCCGCGGCGTCCCGCAGCCTCTTCTCGACCGGCTCGTCCCGGTCGGCGAACGCGTCGAGCCGCTCCTGCTGGAGGCGCAGCACGCGCGCGTACACCTCGTGCAGCAGATCGTCCTTCGAGCCGAAGTAGTGGTAGAGGGCGCCCTTTGTGACGCCCGCCGCCTCCACGATCTCCTGCACCGACGTGCGGTCGTAGCCGCGGTCGGCGAACAGCCGGGTGGCGGCCGCGAGGAGTCGTCTGGGGACGGGCGCGCCGTCGCCGTCGGTCGTCCTGGGCACTGCCGCCACCTGCCTTTCCGTAGTTCTCAGCCTTGCACTGACGGGGAACGCAGTTCCCGCCGGAGGATCTTCCCACTCGCGGTCTTCGGCAGCTCGCCCAGGACTTCCACCTCGCGGGGGTACTTGTACGCCGCGAGGCGTTCCTTGCAGTACGCGGACAGCTCCTCGGGGCTCGCCCCGGCGCCCGGCCGGAGGCTGACGTACGCCTTCACGCTCTCGCCCCGGTACGCGTCGGGGATGCCGACGACCGCCGCCTCGCGCACGGCGGGGTGGCCGTAGAGGACGTCCTCGACCTCGCGCGGCCACACCTTGAACCCGGACGCGTTGATCATGTCCTTCTTGCGGTCGACGACGTACAGCCAGCCGTCCTCGTCCATGAAGCCGATGTCGCCGGTGCGCAACTCCCCGTCGGGGAAGCCCTCTTGTGTGGCCTCCGGGCGGCGCCAGTACCCGGGCACGACCTGCGGGCCGCGGACCGCTATCTCGCCGTGTTCGCCGAAGGGGACGTCCGCGCCGCTGTCGTCGACGATGCGGACCACCGCGTCGGGCCCCGGCACGCCGACCGCGAGCGTCCCCGATGCCGGGTCGACCGGCGCCTCGACGCCCGGCGGCACGGACGCGCAGGGAGCGGTGCACTCGGTGAGCCCGTAGCCGTTGTGGATGTACGGGCCGAAGTCGGCGCGGAACTTCTCCACCAGGGCGGGCGGCACGGGCGCGCCGCCCGAGGAGATCGAGTGGAACGACGCGAAGTGCTCGCGCGTCGCCTGCGGCTGCGCGCCGAGCGCCATGAAGGCCGTCGAGGGACCGACCGTGTACGCGGGCCGGTGCTCGGTGAACGCGTCGAGGACGACGCCCGGCTCGAAGCGGTAGGCGAGCGCGAGCGTGCCCGCGTTGGCGAAAGAGGCGACGAGTTCGCAGACCATGCCGGTGATGTGGAAGAGCGGCGCGAGCGCGAAGTAGACGGCGCCCTCCGGGAGGCCGAGGCCCGTGCGCTGGCGCTCCGCGTTGAAGGTGATGTTGCGGTGCAGGTTGGTGGCGCCCTTCGGGGTGCCGCTGGTGCCCGAGGTGTAGCTGATCAACGCAATGTCGTCGCCGGTGAGTTCGCGCGTGTCGGGCGCCTTGTGGCCCGCGTACGCGACCGCGACGAGGTCGTCGGCGTCCGAGGCCGCCGGTGCGACCCGCTCGAAGTTCAGCACCCGCTCGTCGCCGCGCGTCTGGAGGTCCAGCTCGCAGGCGGTCAGCGCGATGCGGACGGGAGAGTCGGCCGCGCACTCGCGCAGATACGACTCCCAGGCCCGGTCCGAGCAGACGATCCCGGACACCTCGGCGTCGTGCAGGACGTGCCGCACCTCCCCCGCCTTGTACATCGGGTTCACCGGGACCACGATCGCGCCCGCCTTGAACGCGCCGAGCAGCGCTAGCACGAAGTGCGGCGAGTTCTGCAGCACGATCGCGACGCGCTCGCCGCGCTCCAGGCCGCGGGCAGCGAGATGCCCGGCCACGGAGTCGGAGAGCGCGTCCACGTCGGCGTACGAGAGGCGGCCGTCGAAGTAGGCGAGGGCCGTGCGGTCCGGGGCGCGGCGCACCGCGTCGGCGAAGGCGTGCACGACGCTGGCGGCCGGGTCGACCGGGGCCTTCTGCGCCTCTTTGAGGACGCCGAGCCAGGGCCTGGCCGCGTACCTCGAACCGGTCTGTCCCTGCGAATCGTGCACCATCGGTCTCCTTCGAATGCTCCCCGAAAGCTCCGGCCTGCCGGGCAGACTAACCAGTCGGTATGTCGTGGCGAAAGAGCTTCGTGGTGTCGGTTCGTTCCGCGCGGGGGATTCCGCGACTAGCGTGCGTGACCACGCCAGTCCCCAAGATCACGGAGGTTCACCCATGAACGTGTCGAGACGAGGGCTGCTCGCGGCGAGTGCGGGCGTCGCGGGTGGCTTGGGCGTCGGCGGCGGGACGGCGAGCGCCGCCCCCGGCCTCGGCGGTCCCCGCCTTCGCACCGGCTTCGAGCGCCTGGTGGACAGCGGCTACGCGGTCCTCGCGGGCCAGAAGGTCGGCATGGTCACCAACCCGACCGGGGTCACCCGCGACGTACGGCACATCGTCGACGTGATGCACGCAGACGAACAGGTCGACCTGCGGGCCGTGTTCGGGCCCGAGCACGGCTTCCGCGGCACCGCGCAGGCGGGCGGTTCAGAGGGGAAGACCGAGGACCCGGCGACGAAGCTCCCCGTCTACGACACGTACTTGAAGAGCGGTCAGGCGCTCGCCGACATCTTCACGGAGTCCGGCGTCGACACGATCGTCTTCGACATCCAGGACGTGGGCGCGCGCTTCTACACGTACATCTGGACTCTCTACGACTGCATGGAGGCGGCGCAGCTCGCCGGGAAGCGGTTCGTGGTGCTCGACCGCCCGAACCCGGTCACCGGCCGGAACGCCTACGGGCCCATCCTGGACCGGAAGTTCGCGAGCTTCGTGGGCCGCCGCGAGATCGCGCAGGCGCACGGCATGACCGTCACCGAGCTGGCCCGCCTGTTCAACGGCGAGTACCTGGAGCACCCGGTCGAGCTGGAGACGGTCACCATGTCCGGCTGGAAGCGGCGCGACTTCTACGACGCGTCGGGGCTGCCGTGGGTGCCGCCGAGCCCCAACATGCCGACGCCCGACACGGCCCTCGTCTACTCCGGCACCTGCATGTTCGAGGGCACGCTGCTCTCCGAGGGCCGCGGCACCACCCGCCCCTTCGAACTGCTCGGCGCGGAGGGCATCGACGCGCGGTGGGCGGCGGCCGCCAATGAACTCGGGCTGCCCGGCGTGCACTTCAGGGAGGCGTACTTCGCGCCGACGTTCTCCAAGTTCCAGGGCAAGACGATCGGCGGCGTCCAGATCCACGTCGACGACCGCGAGGCCTTCGAGCCCGTGCGCACCGGCATCGGTCTGCTGGTGACGGCCAAGAAGTCCTGGAAGGACTTCGGCTGGCGGCCCGACAACGCGATCGACCGGCTCACCGGCTCGACCCGGGTGCGCACGATGGTCGACGCGGGCGCGTCCACGGACGAGATCGTCGGGGCGTGGCAGCAGGAACTGGCCGCGTTCCGGGGCGTTCGGCGCAAGTACCTCGCATACAAGTGACCGCCAAGTAACCGTCATCTCGGTATCCGGGACGGGCATTCCGAGATATTGACTGGACCGTACACGGACAACGACAGTCTGCTCGTGCTCAAAGACGAATCGACCAGGGAAGACGCCGCCACGGCCACGACGCCGCAGGCCTCCGAACCGGAGAGCCTGCGCCGCGTGGCCGTGGCCAGCTTCATCGGCACGGCCATCGAGTTCTACGACTTCTACGTCTACGGAACGGCCGCCGCGCTCGTCCTGAACGCCGCGTTCTTCCCGAACCTCACCCCGATCAACGCCACCCTCGCCTCGTTCTCGACGTACGCCGTCGCGTTCGCGACCCGCCCGATCGGCTCGCTGATCTTCGGTCACTTCGGCGACCGGATCGGCCGCAAGTCGGTCCTGGTGGCCTCGCTGCTCCTGATGGGCCTGTCGACGGCGTTCGTCGGCCTGCTCCCCGGGTACAGCACCCTCGGCCTGTGGGCGCCGGTCCTGCTCGTGCTGCTGCGCTTCCTCCAGGGCGTCGGGCTCGGCGGCGAGTGGGGCGGCGCGGCGCTGCTCGCGGTCGAGCACGCGCCGAAGGGCAAACGCGGACTGTTCGCGGCGTTCCCCCAACTCGGCCCGTCCGTGGGCTTCTTCGCCGCCACCGGAATCTTCTGGCTGCTCTCGGAGTCCCTCTCGGACGAGGCGTTCAAGAGTTGGGGCTGGCGCATCCCATTCCTGCTGTCGTTCCTGCTCGTGGCGGTCGGTCTGTTCGTCCGGCTGAAGATCAGTGAGACCCCGGTCTTCGCCAAGGTGATGGCGGAGCAGGAGGCCAGCAGGGCACCGGCGTTGGAGGTCTTCAAGCGCCACCCGAAGGAGATCCTGCTCGGCGCCGGCGGCATGATCATCGCGTACGGGCTCTTCTACACCGCCACGACGTACTGCCTCGCCTACGGCACCACGACGCTCGGCGTCCCGCGCTCCACGATGCTCGCCGTGTCGCTCGTGGCGTGCCTGTTCCTCGCGGCCGGCACCTGGCTCGCGGCGACCCGCTCCGACGCGGGCGGCCGCCGCAAGATGGTGCTCATCGGCTCCAGCCTCGCGATCGTGTGGGGCCTGGCCCTGTTCCCGCTGATGGACACCGAGAAGCCGGTGCTCATCGCGCTCGCGCTCGGCGGCGCCCTGTTCTGCATGGGTGTGGTGTACGGGCCGATGGGCGCGTACCTGCCGGAGCTGTTCGGGGCGAAGGTGCGCTACTCCGGTGCCTCCTTCGCGTACAACCTGGGCGGCGTCCTCGGCGGCGCGGTCTCCCCGCTCATCGCGACGCGGCTGCAGAGCGCGCTGGGCTCTTCGTCGGTGGGCTGGTACGTCAGCGCCATGGCGGTCGTGTCACTGCTGTGCGTGCTGACCCTTCCGGAGACACGGGAGCGCCAACTCGCCTGAGCAGTCCGTCAATTGACGACGGAACATCTGGCCAACCCCCGGGTACGGCGGGACGATGCGCGGCACGCGTTGCCGCACGACGCCTACCACGGGGGTTCGCCATGTCCGCACCCAAGGCACGCCAAGCACCTGAAGTCCACGTCAGGCCCTACTGGGAGCTGAGGTTCGACGCCGACGGCGATCCGGATCCCGGGCAGCTCGCCACGCTCCTGCGCGAAGCGCCCCAGGTGCGCGATCTGGTGGTCTTCGCGCACGGCTGGAACAACGACCGCTCCATCGCGACCCGCCTCTACGACCGCTTCTTCGCACCGTTCCCCGCCCTGGCGCCCCGGGCCTCCCTCGGCTACGTGGGGGTGCTGTGGCCGTCCATGCGCTTCACGGACGAACGGATCCCGGACTTCGAGCACACCGCCACCACCACGTCCGTGATCCCGCGGACCACGCTCGACAAAGGCACCCGGCAGGGGCTCGTCGAGGCGTTCCCGCGCAGCGAGCCCGTCGTGGACCTGCTGGCGCGGCGCCTGGAGGAGCAGCGGGACGCGGCGTCCGCCTTCGACGAGTTCGGCGGTCTCGTACGGCAGTTGGTCGGGGTCGGGCCCACGGTGTCCGGCGCCGACACCTCGGAGGACGACGGCCCGCACAGCACGCCCGCGATGCTCCACGAGGACACCAGGGCCATGTGCCTGGAGTTCGCGGCGGCCCTGGAGACGGCGGCGGGGCCGGGCGCCGCGACGGCCTTCAAGCTGCCCGGCGGGCTCGCGAAGGCGTGGAAGGGCGCGCACGAGCTGCTGCGCCAGGCGACGTACTTCGCGATGAAGCGCAGGGCGGGCAAGGTCGGCAAGTCCGGTCTCGGTCCCGCGCTCGGCCGGCTCGCCGAGGAGGCGCCGCTGGTGCGGGTGCACCTGGTGGGACACAGCTTCGGCGCGCGACTCGTCTCCTTCGCCCTCGCCGGAATGCCGAACTCGGTCCGCAACGTCAAGTCGGTGACGCTCCTTCAGGGCGCCTTCTCGCACTACGCGTTCGCGGGCCGGGGCGCACTGAAGGGCCGCCAGGCACGCGTGGACGGACCGCTGGTGGCGTGCTTCTCGCGGCACGACACCGCGCTGAGCGTGATGTACCCACTGGCGTCGCGGCTCGCGGGCGACGACAGGGCGCTGGTCGACCTCGGCGAACGCTGGGGCGCGCTCGGCCACGACGGCTTCCAGGACGTCGACGGCGCGGTGCGCTTCACCCTGGCCGACGTGCTGCGCGCCGGCGTACCGGGCGCGGGCTGCGTGAGCGTGGACGCGGCACAGGTGGTGCGCAATGGGTCCCCGCCTTCGGGGGCCCACAGCGACATCTGCCACGCGGAGCTGGCCCGGGTGGTGCTGGGCGCGGGGCGGGTCACCACGTAGGCGGCCCGCCCCTGTGCCTGTCTGTGCCTACCTGTGCGCCGGGAACTCCACGACCTGCTGGTACGTGGGGCGGTTCTGCCACTGGATGTTGCGGTGGGTGATGCCGCCGACGGCGCGATGGCCGATGCTGTCGGCGCACCACTGGTCGCCCGCCTTGCAGGTGTCGTCGCCGGGGTAGACCTCGGTCGCCGGCTTGGCGGCGGCCTCGGCCAGCGTGGCGAGGAGGACGTCCCGGCAGGCCGAGAGGTCGCCGGAGCCGCAGTACGTGGCGCCGAGCTTCCCCTTCACCGGTTCGCCGAGCACGGAGCGCAGGTCCTTGTCGGCGTAGCCCCACCAGCCGTACTGGAAAGCCGATCCGGCGTGCGAGCCGGTGGGCCCGTGGCCCGCGGACGGCGCCTCGTCGACGGCCAGTTGCGAGGTGAGGGACTTGTAGAGGTCCTCGCCGAGGCCGGGCTTGAACTCGGCCTCGATCATCCGCGGCCACCAGGCGTCCATGATCCGTACGGCGTCGGGGTGGGCGTAGGTCTTGGACCCCGCGGACGTCTGGTTGCGCTGCGCGCCCGCCTTCTCCCAGGCCTCCAACTGCTGGACGGCCTTGGTCAGTTGCGGGTTGTCGAGGTCGCCCAGCGGCTTGCTGCGGATGACCTTGAGCATCTCCGGCAGCACCTGCTCACCGCGCAGGTCGGTCACGGCGGCCTCCTCCATGGCCCGGGTGAGCGCGGCCCGGGTCACCCCGCCGCGCTCGGTGAGCTTCTTCACCCGGTCGTTCAGCAGGTCGGCCCGGTGCACCGCACCCATGCTGAAGTTGGGCGAGGAGAAGCCCTTGGCCTGCTTGTTGTTCCAGGAGACGTAGTAGTCCTGGCCGACCGAGTTCGGATGCTGGGACGGCGGCGTCTCGGCGGACGTGTTGTCGGCCGGGTCGAAGTCCTTCCACTCATAGGCCTGTTCGCCCCGCACCGGCAGCGACATGTCGACGTCCTTGGCGCGCACCGGGTTGGTGCCGCTGTTGTAGTACGCGATGTCGCGCGAGTCGGCGTAGAACCAGTTGAACGCGTAGTTGATGTGCTGCGCCGCCTTCTGGAACGACGCGGCGTCCGTGACGTAGGACGGGTCGTTCAGCATCTGGAAGCCGAGGATCGAGTCGGCCTCGTGGCGGTACGTGGAGCGAAGTGCCGTGTAGGCGACGGGTTTTCCGTCCACGGTGGCGCGGTGACTGACGACCCCGTACTTCGTTCGGAAGATCTGCATCCGGTAGGAACCGGCGGCCGTGGAGTCGGCGATCGTCGGCTTCCAGGCGTTCTTCTTCTCCATCTTCTCCATCGGCGTGCAGGTGCCGCGGTACATGTACGAGGTCGACTGCCGGGTGGGCGTGGAGCCGTCGGCCTCGCACAGCGGGACCGCGTACGTGTCGGTGATGTCCTGGGTCGCGGAGGTCGCGGACCACGCGTAGTCCTGGCCGCGGCCGAGCTGGACGTACATGCCGACGCCCGCGAAGGAGACGCCGCGCGCGCTGATGCCCGGACCCTGGAGCTCCTGCATCATCAGCAGCTGCGGCGCGAAGTAGCCGGTCTGCGGGCCGAACACGGCGACCGGGTTGCCGGACGCGGTGTGCTTGCCGGAGACGAGGAGAGCGTTCGACATGCCCTTCTTGGACGCCGAGCGCGTGAACAGGTCGGAGGGCAGCACCCCGTCGTCGTTCATGCCCTGCAAGGGCTTGAGCTTGGCGGGCGCCTTGACGGGATCCTTCTTGACCTCCGTCGACTTCGTCGCGGCCGAGCCCTGCCGGTCGTAGACGAGGGGCTCCTTCTCGACCGAGCCCTTGTCGGGGAGCGCCTGCCCGCGGGCGTTCTTCGGCTTCTCGCCGTACGGGAAGCGGGTGCCGTCGTGGATCGTGGTGACGGCCTCCGGGTCCTCGCGGCCGCGGAAGGACTCCCAGACCTCGGTGCCCTTCTCGACGCCGTACTTCTCCTGCGCCTTGAGCAGCGAGAGCGCAGCGTCGACCTCCCCGCCGCCGCCGTTGCCGAAGAGTCCGCCGACCACAGAGGCCAGCGCGATCATGTCGGTCACCTTGAACGGCTGGATCTCGCCCACGTTCGTGATCGCGTCGACCTTGCCGGTGAGCACGTACTCGCCGGGGAAGTAGCGGCCCTTCTTCGACTTCTCCCGATAGGCGTTGAGGCCGTCGATATAGGCCTGCGCGTCGTCCATGGCCTGCTTGCCACGGGCCCCGCCGGTGCTCTTGATGTAGTCGACCTGCTGTTCGAGGTCCTTTTCGGTGTACGGGGCCTGCGGCCAGAACTCCTGCTCGAGCCCCTTGTTCGCGAGTGCGCCGCCCGCGAACGACGTCAATTCGCCGCGGCCTATGTGACGGAACAGGTCGATCAACCAGAGGCGGTCCTGACCTGCGGCGAAGCCGGCGCCGAATTCTGTTCCGTAGCGCGAGGAACCTTTGATGTGGGGTACGCCGTTCTTCTTGTCACGGGTGATCGTGACGTCCTCGCGGGGACGGGTGACCGAAGCGACCTGATCATCCTTGACGCCGAAGGAGGAATCGTTGAAGAAGTTCGTGAGTGTGTCGTCGGTGAGAGACGGATACCCGGACGACAGCGCGTCATAAGGACCGAGTTGATCGTCGGCATGCGGAGGTTGGGTGCCCAGCAATTTGTTGCCGAGGATCTGGGCGAGTGTGGCGCTGCCGTTCGCACCGGGCGGCAGGATGTCCGCGCACTGACCCTTGCAGTAGTCGGCGGCGGTCTCCTGGGCGGGTTCGTCGGCGGCGTTCGCGGTCGACGCTGGAGAGAGCAGTCCGGCGGTGAGCACAAGTGCCGCCAGGGCCGTAACTCTCTTCGTCAGGCTTCCCATAAGGCTTCCCATGGCACCGGAGGTTACCGACGGTTAGCCGGGGACAGAAGATGAACATGCGTCACGTTTTCGGAATCGGCACAGGTGCCGCTCAGGTACTCCCAAGCCTCAGAAGACAACCATGATGGCCCCCATCCGAAATCAGATGGGATCCACCGGCCTTCGAGGGGATCCGAATCGCGTGTCGATACGTCTACTCGGCGACGTCGTTTCATGGCTGCGACGACGCCGACGTACGTGTGACGGAGGTGCAGGGCGATGGCCGGATTCCGAAGTCTGGCGAGACAGGTGCGTGATCCGCTGAGCGATCTGGCACTGCGGCGCTATTCACTGCGCAAGTGCCTTGAGAGATTTGCCCCTTACGGGCACCGAGCGACCTGGGACCACCTCTGCTCCCGGGCGGGGTTCGACCCCGAGGACCGCTCCCCGGACCCGGCCCGCCTGGTCGCGGCGCTGGAGGAGCTGGAGGAGGCGCGGGCCGTCTGGCTCGCGTACGAAGTCGCCTTCGCGGAGCGCAGGCGCAAGGAGAAGCACGACGGGCTGCGCAGCCCGGGCAGCGTGGACGACTGGCACCGGCTGACCTGGGGCGGATTCGGAGTCGCCTGGTGCGACGACCCGTCCGTGCATCCCACGGAGCCGCTGGCCGAAGTGCTGCGCAGGCTCATCACCGCACTTGAGCGCGACCCCGGCGCGTGCTGCCCCGTGTGCACGGGCACCCGCCTGGTCTGGCAGCACGATCTGGCGCACGAACCCTCCTCGGGCCCCGTGTGCACCCACTGCGGCATCGTCGTGCCGCGGCCCGTCCTGACTCCCATGGCACTGGCGGAGGCCAGGCTGGCGCGGGTGCTCGTCTCCGCGTAGGCCGGCCCGCCACCACCAGGTGACGTACAGCGCGACGGGGGTGCGGCCCTGACCTCGGCGCACCCCCGGGCACGAAGGGGCCCTAGTCCGGCGCGACCTCCAGGCGCTGCCGGTTGAGCAGGTACCTGGGCAGGTACGGCAGGTCCGTGCGGACCGGGAAGTCCATGTCGTACGCGAGGCATGCCAGCGCGAGCGGGCCGAGCGCCACACGGGCGCGCGGCGCGGCCGACTCGCCCCAGTAACCGGCGTGCTGCACAAGGGATTCCGCGAGCGCCTCGCCGAAGGCCTCGTGGTCGTGCGTGAGCAGCCGGTGGAACAGCGCGACGGGCTGGTAGTCGACGAGGTTGAGGAAGTCCTTCGGCGCGAGCGTCGTGGTGTCGGGGTGCGAGGCCTTGATGGTGGTGACGAGCCGGTCCACGACGTCGTCGACCGGGCGGCGCAGCCAGTGGCTCTGCAACACGTCGATCCAGTGCGACACGTAGTCGTCCACGGGCACGCCGCCGCGCAGCGAGTCGAGCGGCACCTGGCACAGGCGCGTGGTGCGCTCGCGGTCGCGGGTGACGAGGGTGAGGTAGAAGGCGTCGAGCCAGGCGCGGGCGGCGTCGCCACTGGCCGCCAACTCCCCGCCGTCGTGCGCGGGTTCGTCGTCCTTGCCGTCGGAGAACAGGGCGCATCCGTGCCGCTGCGCCGCGAGCCACGCGTCCCACGTCTCGACGCGGGCGCCGTCGGGGTCGCCCTCCGCGTGCGCGAGGGCGTCGACGAGCGCGGCGGCGAAGGGCTCCCGCTCGGCCTCGGGCACGGCGGGCCCGGCGGGCCCGGCGGAGGCGAGCCGACCCGCCCGGTCGAGCGCGCGCAACGCCCGCATCACGTCGACGAGTTCGCGCGGCGGCCGCTGCTCGACGGTGCCGGCCGCGTCGTCGACGGCGGTGAGCGAGGTGAGGCGCCCGTCGTGCCACCAGTAGACGCGGGGCGAGAGCGGTCCCGGCCCTTCGTCGTGGGCCCGGACGGCGTACGTGGCCAGGTCGTCGACCGCGTCGGCCGCGCTCCCGTCGACGATCGGGTGGAAGGCGAGCAGGTGCCGGGTGGGCACGGCCACGAGGGCGCCCGCGTCCGGCATCCGCCGCCCGGTGACCTCCGCGACCACCTCGGGCAGCGCGACGGCCCTGGTTGCCACGGAGTGCGCGTCGCCGTACACGGAGTAGAGGACGGGGTGCCCGTCGAGCCGCACCTCCTCGTGCCGCATCGGCGCCCGGGTCAGGGCGCGGCGCGCGGCGGCCCACAGCTCGTCGGCCCCGGCCCGCGCCACGTCCTCGTCGGTCAACAGACGTACGGAATCGGCCCCTTCGAGGGCGAGCGCGAGCCGCAGCCCGTCGGCGACCTCGCGCGCGTGCACCGGCGTCGCCGGGCCGACGGCGTCCGCGGGCACGAGCCGCAGACACGTCCCCGCCAGCAGCTCCTCGGCGTCCTCGCCGCCCTGCGAGGCGTCCGCGAGCGCCGCGACGTGCGCGTCGACGAGCGCGGGCCAGTCGCCCTCGGGCGCCCCTTCGCACCGCCGCGCGAGGTTCGCCAGCGGGAAGAGGTGCCCCTCGCGCTTGACCGCGTCACCGACGAGGACGTAGCCCGATTCCGCCCCGTATCGCGCCCGCACACAGGCGGCCACGAGCGCCCGGAGCCGCTCGGCCTGCGGCGTCGCGAGCATGGGCAGGTGCGAATCCAGAGCCTCGTTCTCAGTCACGGTGGCGACTCTACGAGGCATGGGGCGCCCGAAGCGGGCCAATCCGGAAGACCGCCCCGAACCGGGGGCGGCGGCCCGCCACCGGGCCCCGTCAGGGGCTGAGGACGTCCGTCTGGATCGCCAGCTTGAACTCGGCCAGCGTGATCGGCACCTTCAGCGGGGTGCCGCCCGAGCGGGCGGAGACCTTGAAGCCGACCGGGGTGCCTGGATGCACGAACATCTGCCAGGTGTACGAGCGGAACTGCCCGCCGCCCGTGGGCGAGATGTCGGTGGTGGCGGTGGAGTCGTAGCCGGTGCCGAGGCCCAGCGGGTCGCGCACGAAACGGGCCCGGTACTCGGTCGCGCGGGTGTCCGCGCCCCAGAAGACCAGCGCGGACAGCGTGCCCCAGCCGTCGTGGCTGGGCCAGATCAGCCCCGAGCGGGCGTCCGGGTACCGCGACGTGCCGCCGCCGCCCGCCGGGTCGTGCATGGCCCAGGGGTCGTAGGACTCCTCGGCGTCCTCGTACGGGAAACGCACGAGGTGGTAGCCGTCGTCGTCGTAGACGAGGGACTGCGCGCCCGTGCGGGCGGACTCGTACTTGAGTGAACTGATCGCCACTGCCATGCCGTTCGGCCTCCCCGTGGTGACTGGTGCGACGCATGGTCGCGCCAAGTACGGCCGCCGACAAGGGGTGTCGCGCACTACGGTGCGGCGACGCCCACGACGAGGACCCGGGTGCCCGGCTCCAACGGGCGCCAGCGGTGGGCGAGTCCGGCGGCGCAGTACAGCGTGTCGCCGCGCTCCAGGACGTAGTGGGTGTCGTCCACCTCGGTCTCGATCGAGCCGTCGGCGACGTACATGACCTCGTCCCCGGCGTGCCGGAAGACGCGCTCCCAGTCGTGGTCGCCGGTGAACTCCAGGGCGTGCAGCCGCTGTTCGCCGCGGACGAGCGGGCGCGCGCCGTCGGCCATCGCGGGCTTCTCCGCCGCGCGCACCACGTCGACCGGGCGGGGCGGCTCGGCGGAGGCGAGGAGTTCGACGGCGGTGGTGTCGAGGGCGTCGGCGATGCGTTGCAGCGAGCCCATGCTCGGGCGCGAGCGACCGTTCTCCACCTGGCTGAGGAACGGGACGGAGACGCCGGCACGGCGGGCCACCTCGGCGAGCGTCAGCTCCAGGCCGCGCCGCCTGCGTCGAATGCCCGGTCCCACGTTCATGAACTTGTAACGCCCTTTCGCCTCGGCCCCTGTTCCCCAGCACCCTACCGCCGTGGTTAACTCCTTAACCAGCACTTAAAAAAGTTAACCACCGGTGTCATCACCGACCTCACCACTGGATGGAGGGCCTCCATGGCTCGTGTGGACCAGAACCAGCGCCGCCGCCGCGGCACCGGACTCCTCGCCCTCGACGAGGACGCGGCGTTCGGCGGCTACACGCTCTTCGCCCCGCTGACCGGCACCGGCGAGGTGTATCTGATCGACCTGCACGGCGAGGTCGTCCACCAGTGGAACCTGCCGAACCGGCCGGGCCGGCACGCCCGCATCCTCGCCAACGGCAACCTCGCCTACAACGGCGTCCTGCCCGACGAGCCCGCCCTGTTCCCCATGTGGCACAAGTACCGCGGCGGCCTCATGCAGGAGATCACCCCGGACGGCACGGTCGTGCGCGAGCACCGCGACCCGCTCCAGCACCACGACGCCCATCACTACGGCGACGGCCGGATCCTCTACACCGCCCTCGAAGCCCTGACCGGGGACGCGGCGGCCGGCGTGCGCGGTGGCGTACCGGGGTCGGAAGCGGGCGGCGACACGATTTGGGCGGACACGATCGTCGAGGTCGACGCCGAGGGGAACACGACCTGGGAGTGGAAGGTCTCCGAGCGCCTCGGCCGCACGGACTTCCCGCTGCACCCGGACTACGCCCGCGAGCACTACCCGCTGATCAACAGCGTGCTGCCGCTCGCCGACGGGAACATCCTCGCGAGCTTCCGCTCCGTGTCGGCCGTCGTCGTCATCGAGCGCGCCACGGGTGACATCGTCTGGCGCTCCGAGCCGGGAGTGGTGTCTCAGCAGCACTGCCCGACCGAGCTGGAGAACGGCAACTTCCTCGTCTTCGACAACGGCGTCTTCCGGCCGCACTGGGACGTGCCGTTCAGCCGCGTCATCGAGATCGAGCGCTCCAGCGGCAAGATCGCCTGGGAGTACCACGACCCGGCGCGCGAGTCCTTCTTCGCGCCGTTCATGGGCAGCGCCCAGCGCCTCCCGAACGGCAACACGCTGGTCACCGACTCCCCCGCCGGCCGCCTCTTCGAGGTGACCGAGGACGGCTACCTCTGCTGGGAGTACATCGTGCCGTTCTTCGGCGGCTACTCCGAGGAAGAGGTGCGCAAGCTCTTCCCGTCGGAGCCCAACGCCGTGTTCCGCTCCTACCGTTACTCCGCGGCCGAGCTGCCGTGGCTGAACCGGTGACCGCGACCGTCGCACCATCCGTGGCACCTGTCGACGAGCGGCTGCCCCTGAAGCGGCTCGTCCCCCTCGCCTGCCAGCACGTGCTGGCAGGCGTGGCGGCGCCGGTCTCCTCCGTCATCCTCATCGCGACGACGCTGAAGCTTTCGACGGCGCAGACAGCCTCGCTGCTCAGCGCGACCCTCGTGCTGTGCGGGGTGGGCGCGCTGCTCCAGTCGCTCGGCGTCGCGGCGCTGCGGGTCGGCGCCCGGCTGCCGTTCCTGATGCTGCCGGGCGGCGCCGCGGTGGCGATCTTCCTTCAGATCGCGCAGGAGTACGGCCCGGCGACGGCCTCGGGCTCCGTCCTGGTCGCGGCCGCCTTCCTGCTCTGCGTGCTCCCCTTCTACGGGCGCCTGGTCCGGCTGTTCCCGCCCCTGGTCATGGGCACGACGGTCGTCCTCATCGGCATCAACATGATCAAGGTGACCGCGCCGATGGTCGCCTCGGGTCCTGGCCTCGGCTTCGCGACGCTCGGTGTGATCGCGGTGTTCTTCCTCGTCCTGCGGGGCGTGTGGCGGCAGATGGCGGTGCTGCTCGGCCTGGTCTGCGGCACGGTGCTCGCCGCGGTCGTCGGCACCGACATCGAGGTGGCGCACGGCGGCATCTTCGCGCTGCCCGACCCCTTCCCGTACGGCGCCCCGCACTTCGACCTGCTCGCCGCGATCCCGCTCCTGGTCTTCGCCCTCGCCTCGCTCGCCGAGGCCACCGGGCAGACCGTCCTCAACAGCGAGGCCGTGGGCCGCACCCCCGACGCGGGCCGCGACGTGCCGCGCATCGCCCGCGCCGACGCGCTCGTCTCGCTCTTCTCCGGCCTCTTCGGTACGTCGCTGATGGTGACCAGCGCCGAGAACATCGGCATCGTCCAACTCACCCGCGTACGCAGCCGATTCGTGACGGCGGCGGCCGGTGTGCTGCTGGTCGTGTGCGGCCTGATCACGCCGCTGACCCGGGTCCTGGCGGCGATCCCGGAGCCGGTGGTGGGCGCGGCGGGCCTGGTCATCTACGCCGTCATCGCGGTGATGGGCTTCGGCATGCTCTCCCGTACGGACCTCTCGCACGGGACGGACAGCGTCGTCATCGCGCTCGCCCTGGTGATCGGCATGCTGCCGATCGTGTCCCCGGAGATGTACGCGGAGCTGCCGACGTGGGCCCGCACCCTGTTCGGCAGCGGGGTCGCGGCCGGGGCGATCGCGGCGGTGGTGCTCAGCGCGGTGTTCCGGACCCTCGGACCTGGGCTCGCGCCTACGACGCCGGACGCTCCCGGCGCTCCCCCATCAGACGGGAGCCCGTGAGGCGCTCGCCGAAGACGTCGTCCGGGTTGGACAGGACGCACGTTTCCAGGGACAGGCACCCGCACCCGATGCAGTCGGTCAGATGATCCCGCAGCCGCCCCAACTGCTTGATCCGCTCGTCCAGTTCGGAGCGCCAGACCTCCGAGAGGCGCGCCCAGTCGTCCCGGTTCGGGGTGCGCTCCTCGGGGAGCTCGGCGAGGGCGTCCCGGATCGTGGCGAGCGGGATGCCGACGCGCTGGGCGGCCCGGATGAAGGCGACGCGGCGCAGGGTGTCGCGGCCGTAGCGCCGCTGGTTGCCGGAGGTGCGGCGGCTGCTGATCAGTCCCTTGGACTCGTAGAAGTGGAGCGCGGAGACGGCGGCGCCGCTGCGCGCCGACACCTGGCCGACGGTGAGCTCGTGGATCTTCTCCGGAATCTGTGGCACCCGCCCGAGAGTAGACGACCCTAGTGCGGGCGGGGCCGCGTTGTTAGAGTGCCCAGAGGTCTGAGCAAGCGCTTAGACAAGATTCCTGGGAGGTCACTGAACATGGCGGAGCCGCGCGTTTTCAAGGACGTCGACGACCTGAAGGGCGCCGTGGGCGAGCAGCTCGGGTACAGCGACTGGGTCGAGATCGAGCAGAGCCGCATCGACACGTTCGCCGACGCCACGGGCGACCACCAGTGGATCCACGTCGACCCGGAGCGCGCGAAGGAGGGTCCGTTCAAGACGACCATCGCGCACGGCTACCTCACCCTGTCGCTGCTGCCCCTCTTCGGCCCGCAGCTGATGAAGGTCGAGGGCATGAAGATGGGCGTCAACTACGGGACGAACAAGGTGCGCTTCCCGGCCCCCGTCCCGGTGGGCTCCCGGCTGCGCGCCACCGCGAAGGTCACGAACGTCGAGGACGTGGCCGGCGGCGTACAGGTCACCGTGGCGTTCAGCGTGGAGCGCGAGGGCGGCGACAAGCCGGTGTGCGTCGCGGAGTCGGTGTCGCGGTACTACCTCTGAGCCCTACGCGGCCGGAGCCGCACCCACCATGCGCAGCACGAGGTCGGCGTAGAGCGCGCCGACCTCGTCCGGTGTCCGCTTCCCCTCGGCGTTGAACCAGCGGGCCACGTCGATGCAGAGCGAGAGCACGGCGACCGTGGTGCCCGGCACGTCGGGGACGTCGAACTCGCCCGCCTTCACACCGTCGTTGATGATCTCCCGCACCGAGGCGTCGCTCTTCCGGCGCAGCGCCACGATCTCGGGCCGGTTCTCCTCGCCCAGCGAGTCCAGCTCGTACTGGACGACGCGCGCGGTCATGTGGTGCCCCGCGTGCCAGCGGACGAACGAGCGGACGGCCTCCGCGAGCCGCTCGGCGGCCGTGCCGTCACTCTCGACCGCCCGGCGCAGGATCGCGAGGGCCTTGTCGTGGCCGATCCGGCTGATCTTGAGAAGCAGTTCTTCCTTGGTCTTGTAGTGGATGTAGAGCGCGGCCGGGCTCATCCCGGCGCGGCTCGCGATGTCGCGGGTCGTGGTCGCGTGATAGCCGCGCTCGGCGAACGCCTGCACCGCCGCGACGAGCAGCCGCCGGGCCGCGTCGGGCGTGACGTCGGCCCACGGCATCTCGTCCGCGGCCTCGTCGATACCGCGCTCGTCCTGCGTCATCGCTGCACTCACATCCTCCCGTGGGGCTGGTGGCACACCCTACCCTCCGGGGTGAGCGAGCGCTTAGAGCCCGGTTTCGAGGAACGCCACGCGACTCACTCGGAGTCCGCCATCATGTCGGCCAGGATCGCGCGCACCGTGTCCAGGCCGAGGTCCGGGTGGAGGAAGGCGAAGCGGGCCACCGTCTCGCCCTCCCAGACCGTCGGCACCACGAAGGCGAGCTGCCGCTCGAGGAGCCGCCGCGACCAGGCGTCGTAGTCCGCGGAGCCCCAGCCCGTGCGGCGCAGCAGCACCACCGAGAGCTCGGGCTCGCGCAGCAGCTCCAGGCCGTCGGTGGCGCGGATCAGCTCGGCGGTCTCCTGGGCGAGCCGGTGCCCGGCCTCGACGGCCTCCCGGTAGGCCTCCGTCCCGTGCACCGCGAGCGAGAACCAGAGCGGCAGGCCCCGGGGGCGGCGCGTGAGGTGGTACGCGTAGTCGCTCGGGTTCCATTCCTGCGGGGCGTCGGTGTGGATGCAGTCCAGGTAGGAGGCGTCCTGGGTGTGGACGACGCGGGCGAGTGCCGGGTTCCGGTACAGCACGGCGCCGCAGTCGAACGGCGTGAACAGCCACTTGTGCGGGTCGATGACGAGGGAGTCGGCGTGCTCGATGCCGACGAGCTGCTCGCGCAGCCGGGGCGAGAACAGGGCGCCGCCGCCGTAGGCCGCGTCGACGTGGAACCACAGGCCGTGGTCGCGGGCCGCGTCGGCGATGCCCGCGAGGTCGTCGACGATGCCCGCGTTGGTGGTGCCGGCGGTCGCGACGACCGCGACCACGCTCCCGGGATCGCCGTCGGCCGCCAGCGCGGCGCGCACCGCGTCCCCGGTCAGCCGGTGGTCGTCGGTGGGCACCACGAGCGCGCCGACGCCCATGATCCGCAGCGTGCTGCCGATCGACGAATGGGCCTGGTCGCTGACCGCGACCCGGGGCCGGTCCACGGGACGTCCTTCGGCGGTACGTGCGGTGTCCCGGGCCACCAGGAGCCCGGACAGGTTGCCCGCGGACCCGCCGCTGACGAAGCAGCCGCCCGCCCCACCCGGCATCCCCGCGAGGTCGGCGAGCAGCCGCAGCACCTGGTTCTCGGCGGCCACGGCGCCGGACGCCTCCAGCCAGGAGACGCCGTGCAGCGAGGAGGCCGACAGCACCATGTCGAAGAGGGCGGCGGCCTTGGTCGGGGCGCCGGGGATGAACGAGAGGAAGCCCGGGCTGTCGCAGGAGACGACGGTCGGTTCTATGTGCTCGGTGAACAGCCGCAGCACGTCGCCGGCGACGGATGGGCCGCTGCCCAGGGCGCCCTTGAGGGCGACGTCGAGCTCGGCCGCGTCACCGAGCCTGCCGAGCGGCACCGGATCGAGGCGCAGCCGCCGCTCGACGTGGTCGAGGACCGTGCGGGCGAGGGCTTCGTCATGACTGTGCAAGGTGCCGTACCTCCAGGGACGGGGCGCCAGGGGTGTCAGGGATTCCCGGTGGGCACGGTTCGTATTTGGATTCGTCCGGACCCATTTCGGAGGCTAACCACAACCCACCTCACTGGTCAACGAGTTCGCCCCGCGGGGCCCTCAGCCCCCGCCGCCCGACTCGAAGTGGTCGAGCAGCGCGAGGAACTGCCGGCCCGAGTCCTCCAGGTGCTCGCGCATCCGGGCCTCGGCGGTCTCCGCGTCACCGGCGAGGACGGCGAGCGCGATGGCCCGGTGCTCCTCGCAGAACACCCGCGAGAGGTCCTGGTCCGGCGGGTAGACGAGGGTCCAGTCGCAGTCCAGCCAGAGCGCGTTGCCGCGCACGAACAGCTCGGCGCGGGCCCGCTCGACCGCCTCACCGAGCACCTCGTTGCCGGCCGCGGCGGCGACCGCCAGATGGAAGCGCGAGTCGACCTGGTGGTAGGCGGCGAGGTCGGCGACCTCCTCGTCGAGCATCCGCACGAGGGCCCGCCGGTCGGCGGTGGAGCCGCGGCGCGCCGCGAGCCCCGCCGCGAACGGTTCGACCGCCGTCCGGTACTCCATGTAGTCGCGGATGGTGGCCCTGAAGTCGGCGGCCACCGCGGCCCGTTCGCCCTCGACCGCGGGGGCGGGGCGCACCCGGGTCCCGCCGGAGCGGCCGAGCGTCGTGACGACGAGCCCCTCGTCGGCCAGCCTGCGCACCGCCTGGCGGACGGTGTTGCGCCCGACGCCGAGCGACGCGGCGAGCTCGCGCTCGGCGGGCAGCCTGCTGCCCGGGGCGAAGCCGCCCAGGGCGATGCGCTTGCGCAGGATCTCGGTGACCATGTCGCGCGAGGGCCTGCGCTGCCCCGGCGGCCGCTCCAGCGGATCGGCCCCGCTCCCGGCTCCCGCCTTCACCACGCGTCCTCCCGGTCGTCCCGTCGCGGCTGGTCCCGCGGGCGCGAACTCGCCCGCCCCGAAACCCTATTGGATTCACTGCGAACCCTATTGACAGGACTTCTTCCCCGCTCGTAGCGTCCCGATACCACTTTATGGGTCCACTCGAACCCATACTCCTCGGCCCTTGTTCTCCGGTCGGCCACCCCCGCCCCCGCTCACCCCCGCGGGCCCGCCGTCCTGCCCTCAGAAGGAGCCCCGCTCCATGACGACTCCCCCAGTCCGACCGGCCACGGACGCGGACGCCCCACCCGCGGCCGCGGCCCGGCGCAGCCCGCTGAGCATCGCCACCGCCACCCTGATCGGCACCAGCGTCGAGTGGTACGACTTCGGCATCTACAGCACCGCGGCCGCCCTCGTCTTCCCCAAGCTGTTCTTCCCCGAGATGAGCCCCGCGCTCGGACTGCTCAGCTCCTTCGCCACCCTGGCCGTGGGCTCCCTGGGCCGCCCGCTCGGCGCCATCCTCTTCGGCCACATCGGCGACCGCTACGGCCGCAAGCACGCCCTCATCGGCTCGCTGCTCCTCATGGGTCTTTCCACGTTCCTGATCGGCCTGCTGCCCAGCTACGCGGTGGCCGGCGCCCTCGCCCCGGCGCTGCTGCTGGTCATCCGCGTCCTGCAGTCGCTCGCGGTCGGCGGTGAATGGGGCGGGGCCGTCCTGTACGCGGTGGAGAACGCGCCCCCGCACCGCAAGGCCCTGTACGGATCGTTCCCGCAGATCGGCGACGGCATCGGCTTCTTCCTCGCCACCGGTGTCTTCACGCTGGCCTCGATGCCGGGCCACGAGGCGCTGCTCGCGTGGGCCTGGCGCGTCCCCTTCCTGCTGTCGAGCGTGCTCGTGCTCACCGGCCTTGTCATCCGCAGCCGCCTCGAGGAGTCGCCCGAGATCAAGGAGGCGCTGCGCGAGGAGCGGGAGGGGGACGGCGTCGCCGCGAAGCTTCCGCTGCTCGACGTGGCGCGCAGCTCCTGGCGCAGCTGGCTGCTCGCGACGGGCGCCTTCCTCGTCACCATCGGCGGCTTCTACGTGATCGTCACGTTCATGTCCGCCTACGCCGTGTCCCACCTGGGCTTCACCGACGCCCAGACCTCGGCAGCCGGCATGTTCGCCTCGGTCGTCGTGATCGTCTTCACCCCGCTCACCGCGCTGCTCGGCGACCGGTTCGGCGTCCGGCGCGTCACGCTCGTCGGGATGGCAGCCCATCCGGTCGTGGCGTTCCCGATGTTCTGGCTCGCCGGTTCGCACAGCGTCGTGGGCCTGTGGGCGGGCATGGGGCTCGGCATGCTCGCCAGCACCATCGCGTACGCCACCGTCGGCACGATGATCACCGAGTGGTTCCCGCCGCGCGTGCGCTACACCGGGCTCTCGCTCGGGTACCAGATCGCCGGCCTGATCGGCGGCGGCGCGATCCCGCCGCTGGCGCAGTGGCTGGCCGGCTCCTCGGGCGCCTCCTGGACCCCCGTCGCGGTCCTGTTCATCGTGATGGCGCTGGTCAGCATCGGCTGCGTCGCCCTCCACCGGCGGATGACCGCGCCGGATTCCGCCTCGTCCGCCGCCGCCATCGGCACCGCCACCGTGCCGCAGGAGACCCGATGACCGAGACCACCACCCCTTCGAGCTCGAACGCCGGGCGCGCCCACCTGGAGCGGATCGCCCGGCGGGCGTCCGACGCCGCGGCCACGGCGCCCGCCTGGTCCTCCCCGTACGAAGGCGCGGAGTCCGAGGTGCACGCGCGGATCGACGCCGCGGTCGAGGGTCTCGGCGAGGAACTGCTCGGGCTCGCCCGCGCCCTGCACGCGGACCCCGAGCCGGGCTTCGAGGAGCACCGCGCCGTCGCCCGCGTCGCCGAACTGCTGCGGGCCCACGGCGTCACGGCGCGGACCGGGGTGCACGGACTCCCCACCGCGCTGCGGGCGTCGGCCGGTTCCGGCGAAGGGCCGACCGTGGCCGTGCTCGCCGAGTACGACGCGCTGCCCGGCATCGGTCACGGCTGCGGCCACCACATCATCTGCGCCGCGGCCGTCGGCGCCTTCCTCTCCCTGGTGCCCGTCCTGGAACGCACCGGCGGCACGGCGGTACTGCTCGGGACGCCTGCCGAGGAGAACGGCACCGGCAAGGAACTCCTCGCCCGCGCCGGGGCGTTCGACGGGATCGACGCCGCCGTGATGATCCACCCCTCGTCGGGACCCGACCTCTCGGACGCACCGTTCCTGGGGCTGCGCGAGGTGGTGGTCGAGTACACGGGGCTCGCCGCCCACGCCTCGGCCGCGCCGTTCATGGGCCGCAACGCCCTGGACGCGGTGGTCGCCGCCTACCAGGGGGTCTCCGCGCTGCGCCAGCACATGCTCCCGGACGACCGTGTGCACGGCGTGATCACCGACGGCGGCTCGCGCCCCAACGTCGTGCCCGAGCGCACGGCGGCGCACTTCTACCTGAGGTCCGCCACCGTGGAGGGGCTCGCGGAGCTGTCCGAGCGGGTACAGCGGATCTTCGAGGGCGCCGCGGCGATGACCGGCACGACCGCCACCACCCGCTGGGACGACTGCCCGCCCTGCGTCCCCGTCCGGCACAACGGCGTCCTCGCGGCACGTTTCGCCCAGCACCTGACCGGCCGGGGCCGCACGGTGCTGCCCGGCAGCGCCGCACCCGACTCCGCGCTCGGCTCCACGGACCTGGGCAACGTCAGCGTCCGCCGCCCCGCCATCCATCCCATGCTGTCCGTCGCCCCGGCCGGAACGGCCCTGCACACCGCCGACTTCGCGGCCTGCGCGCGGGGCCCGGAGGCCGACCGGGCGGTGCTCGACGGCGCGGCCGCCCTCGCCCGCACGGCCGCGGACCATCTGTCGGACGGCGCCCTGCGGGCAGCGGTGGAAAGGGAGTTCACGGAGGCGGGCGGCGCACTCGACGTACCGAAGCTGCTGTCCACCCCCGCGTCCTCCTGACGTACTCCCGACGTCCCCCGACGTCCTTACGCCACCGGCTTGAACGGATCGTGGTCCGCCAGGATCTTCTCCAGGCGGGCCTGGTCGACCCGGCTGACGATCTGGCCCGCCTCCTGGCGGTCCCGGATCACCTTGGCCAGCGTGAAGGCCGAAGTCGTGAGGTAGAGGACGGCGATCGCCAGGAACGCGCGGATCCAGCCGCTGACGTCGAGGCTGTAGATGCCGATGGCCGTCGCGGCGAGAGCGACGACGAAGGATGCGACGGCCTGTCCGTAGAAGGCCACGGTGTTCTGCTGCTTGACCGGTGTCTCACTCATGCCGCACAGCATGGAGCGGATGGGGACGCGCCCCCATCCGCTCCGGTACTCACCTGCTCGACCGCGTACTCAGAACGCCGATACTCCTGTCAGCGCGCGCCCGATGATCAGCTTCTGGATCTGGCTCGTGCCCTCGTAGAGGGTCATGACGCGGGCGTCGCGCAGCAGCTTGCCGACCGGGTACTCATCGATGTAGCCGTACCCGCCGAAGACCTGGAGCGCGTTGTTCGCCGCGCGGACCGCCGCCTCCGACGCGAACAGTTTCGCCTTGGACGCCGCCGTCGCGAACTCCTCGCCGCGGTCGATGAGATCGGCGACGCGCCACGTCAGCAGGCGGGCCGCGTCCACGTCGACGGAGATGTCGGAGATCAGCTCCTGCACCAGCTGGTACGAGGCGATGGACTTGCCGAACTGCTCGCGCTCCCCCGCGTATCCGACGGCCGCGTCGAGGGCGGCCTGGGCGATGCCCACGCAGCCCGCGGCCACCGACATCCGGCCCTTGGCGAGCGCGGACATGGCGATCGAGAAGCCCTTGCCCTCCGGGCCCATCATCGCCGAGGCAGGCACGCGGACGTCCTCCAGGACCAGCTCGGCGGTGGTCTGGCCGCGCAGACCGAGCTTGCCGTGGATGGTGTTCCGGGTCAGGCCGGGGGTGTCGGTAGGGACCAGGAAGGCGGAGATGCCCTTGTGGCCCGGGGTGTCATTGGTGCGGGCGAAGAGGAGGACGACATCGGCCCAGGTGCCGTTGGTGATGAAGATCTTCGTGCCGTTGATCACCCAATCCCCATCGGCACCGCCGTCGCGCACGGCGCGGGTCTGGAGGTCCGCCGGGTTCGAGCCGTGCCCCGGCTCGGTCAGGCCGAAGCAGCCGAGCGCCTCGCCGGCCGTCAGCTTCGGGATCCAGTGCCGCTTCTGCTCCTCGCTCGCCCACTGCTGGATCGGCTTGGTGACCAGGCCGAGGGAGACCGAGACGATGCCGCGCACCGACGAGTCGCCGCGCCCCAGCTCCTCCGTGACCAGCGTGTACGCGAGGTGGTCGCCGCCCGAGCCGCCGTACTCCTCGTCGATCGTCAGCCCCAGGAAGCCGACCTCGCCGAGCTTCTTGACGATGCCCCGGTCGACCTCCTCGGCCCGGTCCCACGCCACCACGTTGGGCGCGATCTCCCGGTCCACGAAGTCCTTGGCGAGCCGGCGCACCGCCGTCTGCTCCTCGCTCAGCTCCAGGTTCATGGCCACTCCCGCGCGCATCGAATCGTAAAGCAGTTAATTAGCACTGCTAGTTTTTGGCTTGCAGCCCTACTATGTGCCGCATGGCCCGACCGCGCAAGCCCCTCCTGAGCAGAGATCGCATCGTCGACACGGCCCGCACGCTCGTCGACACCGAGGGCCTCGCGGCCGTCTCGACGCGGCGGCTCGCCGCCGAGCTCGGGGTGAGCGGACCCTCGCTCTACAACCACTTCCGCACGAAGGACCAGATCCTGGAGGCGGTCGCGGACTCGGTGAGCGCCCAGGTCGACCTGTCGATGTTCGACGCCGACGACGAGCGGGACTGGCGCACCGCCCTGCACGACTGGGGCGTCTCCTACCGGTCGGCGCTGCGCGCGCACCCGAACATCGTCCCGGTGCTCGCGCGGGGCCCGGGGCACCGCCCGGCGGGCCTGCGACTGGCCGACGCGGTGTTCGGCGCGATGGTCGACGCCGGGTGGCCGCCGCCGCAGGCCACGTCGATCGGCGCGCTCATGCGGTACTTCGTCACGGGGTCCGCGCTCGGCTCGTTCGCCGGCGGCTTCCCCGACGACGAGGCGGCGTACGACCCCGCCGACTATCCGCACCTCGGGCAGGCGCACCTGCTCGCCGAGCGGCAGGAGATCGTCGACGACCGGGCCTTCGAGACGGGGCTCACGGCGCTGCTCGACGGGCTCGCCGTGCAGTACGAGCAGGTGGCCACGGCCCCTGCAGCGGCCACCGACCGCTGACGATCCGGCGGCCCCGCACTCTTCGGCCGCCGCCGAAGTGTGCCGGGGGCATGCTGGAGCCATGGCCGCCTCCAAGGAACCCGGCGCTCCGCGCCTCGCCGCCCTCGCCTCGCTGATCGCCGACGAGACGCGGGCCGCCTGCCTGCTCGCGCTGCTCGACGGCCGGGCGTGGACGGCGGGCGAGCTGGCGCGGCACGCGGGCGTCGCGGCGTCGACCGCGAGCGAGCACCTCGGCAAGCTCGTCGCGGGCGGGCTGCTCGCCGAGGAGCGGCAGGGCCGCCACCGCTATCTGCGGCTCGCCGACGCGCGGACCGCGCAGCTCCTGGAGGGCCTCGCCGGGTACGCCGTGCCGGGCGGCGGGGAGCGGCCCGCCACCCTGCGGGCGGCGTCGGCGCGGACCGCGATGGCCCGCGGGCGGACCTGCTACGACCACCTGGCGGGCCGGCTCGGGATCACGGTCACCGACGCGATGGTCGAACGGGGGCTGCTGCGGGCCGACGCCGGCGCCGACGCCCCGACCCTCGCGCTCACGGACGCGGGGCACGGCTGGTTCCGCGCCCTCGGGACGCCGCTCGACCCCGGCTCGCGGCGACCGCTCGCGCGCGGCTGCCTCGACTGGACGGAGCGCCGGCCGCACCTCGCCGGACGGGCGGGCGCCGCGCTGTGCGCCCACGCCTTCGCGGCCGGGTGGGTCGAGCGGATCGGCTCCGAGCGGGCGGTGCGGGTGACCGGGGCCGGGGAGCGGGCGCTGCGGGCCGAACTGGGCGTGACGGCGCCGCGCTGAGCGGAGGCCGTGGCGCGATCCCGCCCCCGGCCAGGGCGTTTACCGGAAGTAGCTGTAACGTACATTTTCCGTCCGGGAAACACCTTCGTCACACGGGAGCGGCGCATGGCGCAGACGGCGGATGCCGCGATTCAGCAGGACGCCGCCCGGAGGTGGACGGCCGACTGCGGCCGGTTCGCGCTGCGCGTGCTGCGCGGGATCGGACAGGTGACGTTCCTGCCGCGGGCCCTGACCGGCGCGCTGTTCGCCGCCGCCCTGTTCTCCGCCGGGTGGGAGTACGGGCTCTACGGGATCGGGGGCGCGGCCGTCGGCACGCTGGTCGCGGCGCTGCTCGGCGTGGACAAGGAGCGGCTCACGATCGGCATGGAGGGCTTCAACGCCTGCCTCGTGGGCGTGAGTTGCGCCGTCTTCCTCAACCCGGACCAGCTGTCCTCGGTGCTCGTGGCCCTGCTCGGCTGCGCCGCCGCGACCGTGGCCACCGCCGCCGCGGGGCGGGCCCTCGGGGCGTGGGGGCTGCCCGCCCTGACACTGCCGTTCTGCCTCGTGGCGAGCGTCGTCACGCTGGCCGCGCCCGGGTTCGCGCGGGTGTGGACCGGCGGGGGCGGCATCGCCGCGTTCCCCCGGGCGGTGTCCGGGGCCAGGACCGGGATCCAACTCGACGACGCCGTACGGGGGTTCTTCGCCGGTTTCGGCCAGATCTTCCTGATGCCGCAGTGGTACGCGGGGGCGCTGGTGCTCGCCGGGCTACTGGTGGCCGGGCCGCGGGTCGCGGGCGTGGCCTGCCTCGGCAACGTCGCGGGCATGGCGACCGCGTGGGCCCTCGGCGAGCCTGCCGCGCAGCTCGCCGACGGGACGTCCGCGTACAACGCGGTACTGGTCTCGCTCGCCCTGTGCGGCGTGTTCCTGAAGGCCACGCCCCGCACGGTGGCGTACGCCGTCGCGGGGGCGGTGGCCGCGACCGTCTGTGCTCCGGCGTTCGGGGCGTTGGCGGCGCCGGTCGGTGGGCACATGTTCACGTGGCCGTTCGCGTTGACCACGTTGGTGTTTCTGGTGGCGGCGAGGTCGTTTCCGCGGCTGACGTCGTCGGGCTGAGCGGTTCGTTCGCAGCCGACCGGGGTTGCGGTCACGGGGCTCCGCGCCGGACCCCGCTGCTCAATCGCCGCAAGGGCTTGAAATACCCCCGCCGCAGGCACCCTGATGCATCAGGCCGATTCGAGGGTCGCCACGTCGATCTTGCTCATCTTCATCATCGCCGCCAGGACCCGGCCGGCCCGGTCCTTGTCGGGGTCGGCGAGGAGGTCGGGGAGGCGGCGCGGCACGATCTGCCAGGACAGGCCGTACTTGTCCTTGCACCAGCCGCACGGACCCGGCTCGCCGCCGTCCGCCGTGAGGCGCTCCCAGAGCCGGTCGACCTCGGCCTGGTCCTCGCAGTCGACGGAGAACGAGACCGCTTCGTTGAACGTGAACTCGGGGCCGCCGTCCAGCGCCTGGTACTCGGTGCCCGCGAGGCGGAACGACACGATGACGCCCGAGCCGGGCTCCTGGGACCCCTCCTCGCCGAAGTGCTGGACGTCCAGGACCTTGGAGTCGGAGTCGGGGAACAGCGAGATGTAGAAGTCTGCGGCTTCCTCGGACTTGCCGTCGAACCACAGGCAGGGGCGGATCTTCTGGGCGATGGTGGCGGACATGGTGTGCCTCCTGGTTCCCGTTCCGGTGCCGGTGCCGGTCGCGCCGGTCCGCATCAGGTCTCTCCTCATACAGACCGGCCGCCAGCCGGGAACTCATCGGCAGGGCATCGCCCGAAGCCCCGCTAGAACACGACGAGCGCCCTGCCGCCCTTGCCCGCCACCATGTTGTCGAACGCCGCCGGGATCCCGTCCAGGGCGATCCGCTCGGTCACGAGCGTGCTCAGGTCGAGGCGGCCCGCGCGGATGTGCTCGGCGAGCACCGGGAGGTCCTGGGCCGGGTCGCAGTTGCCGTAGACGCAGCCGGACAGCGTGCGGCCCCAGTGGAAGATCTCCAGGGCGTTGAAGGTGACCTGCTGGTCCTTGCCGCCGATGCCGACGACGGTGGTGCGGCCGCCGCGCCGGGTGGACTCCCAGGCGGTACGGATCGTGACGGCGCGGCCCACGCACTCCACCGCCACGTCGACGCCCTGCTTGCCCGTGAGGCCCCGGATCTCGCGGGCCGTGTTCTCCGACGCGACCACGTAGTCCGTGGCGCCCGCCGCCCGCGCCAGCGCCTCCTTCTCCGGGGAGACGTCGACCGCGACGATCTTCGAGGCGCCCGCGATCCGCGCGGCCTGGAGCGTGGCGAGGCCGACGCCGCCGACGCCGTACACCGCGACCGTCTCCCCCTCCCGTACGCGCGCGGAGTGGTGCACGGCGCCGTATCCGGTGAGCACCGCGCAGCCGAGCAGGGCCGCGTCGGTGAGCGGGACGCCGTCCGGCACGGGCAGGACGCAGTTCGCGGCGACGACCGTCTCCTCGGCGAACGCGGCGACGTTCAGGCCGGGGTGGAGGTCGCTGCCGTCGGACGCGCGCTTCGCGTGGATGTCCGCCGCGCCCGCGAGGGCGTTGGCGCACAGCCAGACCTCGCCGAGCCCGCAGGCGTGGCAGTTGCCGCAGGAGGGCGCCCAGTTGAGGACGACGCCGTCGCCGGGCGCCACGTGCGTCACGCCCTCGCCGACGGAGACGACGGTGCCCGCGCCCTCGTGGCCGAGGACCGCGGGGACCGGGACGCGCATGGTGCCGTTGGTCAGGGACAGGTCGGAGTGGCAGACCCCGGCGGCGGCCAGCCGCACCCGGACCTGGCCGGGGCCCGGTTCGGGCAGGTCGATGTCGGCGATCTCCAGCGGGGAGCCGACGGCGGGCAGTACAGCGGCGCGGACCATGGTGAGCACAACTCCCTGAGCGAGTGCGGGGTGTCACGTACGTGCCCAGCCAAACTAGCGTCGCTAGTTTCGGGGGTCCAGGGGGTGCCGGTGCCGGGTCAGTGCCGCTGGTGGTCCTTCTCACGTCGACGGAGCCGGGGCGCCCGTGCTCTGCCCTGCTCGGCGCCGCCCTCGGGACCGCGTGGCGCCGCCCCTGGCCCCGAGCCCCGCCGCCACGAACAGCAGCCCGCCCAACATCACGAACGGCGCCGCCGTCCCCGCCACGCCCGCGATCAGCCCCGCCGACGCCGGGGCCGCGACCTGGCCGAGACGGTTGCCGGTCAGCCGGAGCGCCAGGGCGGTGGAGCGGGCCTCGGCGGGGGCGGCCTGGACGACCGTGGTCATGGAGAGCGGCTGGCCCACCCCGAGGCAGAAGCCGAGGACGACCAGCATCGCGCCGAGCGCCCACACCGGCACGGGCAGCGCGATGCCCGCGCACAGCAGCGCCGCGAGCAGGCACGTGGTGGCGATCAGGGCGGTCCTGCCCAGCCAGTTGATGAGCGGGGTCATGACGAGGCGGCAGGCGACCGTCGCGCCCGCGCGCAGGCTGAGCAGCACGCCGACCACGGAGGGCGCGATGCCCCGGTGCTCGCCCACCACCGGCAGGTACGCCGTGAGGATGTCGGTGGCCGACAGGACGGCGAGGCTGATGAAGATGCCGCCGGGCACGCCGCGGGTGCGCAGGATGCGGTGCACGGGGATCCTGGAGGCCTCCTTCGCGCGCGAACCCGTCCGCGTACGACGGGACTCGATGCGCCACAGCGAGGTCACGGCCAGTGCGCAGACGCCCGCCGACACGAGGAGCGCGAGGGCGCTCGTGGCCGCCATGTCGTGGCCGTCGATCAGGGCACCCGCGGCGATCGGCCCGACAAGCTGGCCGAGGGAGGCGCCGATGGTGAAGTGGCCGAAGTTGCGGTCCTGGTCCTCGGGCGCGGACTGCCGGGCCACGATCGACTGGGCGCCGATGACGAAGCACAGATGCCCGAGCCCCATGACACCGCTCCAAGCAGCCATCCCCACAAGGGAGTTCGCGAGTCCGCTCATCGCGCACCCGCCCGCGATGAGGACGACGCCCACCGGGAGCAGCGGCGCGCACCTGCCGTGGTCCGTGCGCCGGCCGAGCGGCACGGCGGCGAACAGCGGGAGCAGCGCGTAGACCCCCGCGATGACGCCGACGGCACGCTCGTCGGCGCCGAGCGCGAGGGCCCGGTAGGAGACCGCGGGCCGCGCCATCGACACCGCCCCCTGCGCGAAGCTGAAGGCGATGACGAGGCGGAGCAGCCAGGCACGGCTCATGAGGTCACGGGATTCATCGGTTCTCGGGATTCATCGGTCGGGTCACACGATTCCGAACAGCAGACCGGCGCCGAGGACGACCAGCGCGGTCAACGCCGCCCATTTCACGGTGAACTTGGTGTGGTCGCCGAACTCGACCTTAGCCATGCCCACGAGCACGTAGACCGCCGGGACCAGCGGGCTCGACATGTGCAGCGGCTGTCCGGCGAGCGAGGCGCGGGCGATCTCGAGGGTCGAGACGCCGTGCGCGTGTCCGGCCTCGGCGAGCACCGGAAGGATGCCGAAGTAGAAGCCGTCGTTGGACATGAAGTACGTGAAGGGGATGGACAGCACGCCCGTCACGAGCGCCATGTGCGGGCCCATCCAGTCGGGGATGCCGCCCACGACCCACTTCGCCATGTGGTCGACCATGCCGGTGCCCTGCAGCACACCCGTGAAGACGGCGGCGGCGAAGACCATGCCCGCGACGTTGAGGACGTTCTCGGCGTGCGCGCCGATCCGGGCCTTCTGGTCGGCCATGTGCGGGTAGTTGACCGAGAGCGCGAGCGCGGCGCCGAGCATGAACAGGACCGGGATCGGCAGCAGCTCCATGATCATGGAGGCCAGGAGCACCACGGTGAGCAGCGCGTTGAACCAGTAGAGCTTGGGGCGCAGGGTGGCCCGGTTCGGGTCGAGCCCGGAGAACGTCTCGCCCTCCTCGTTCTCGTACGAGGGGGTGGGCGCGGAACCGCCACCGCCACCGGTGTTCGTGCCCTTGGTGCCGCTGCCGGCGCCGACGAGCACCTTCTCCTCGACGGTCTCGGTGACCGTGACGTCCTCGTCCAGGGAGAGGTGGCCGAGCCGCTTGCGCTCCCGGCGCCCGAGCACGTACGAGAGCGCGAAGACGAAGAGCAGTCCGACGCCGAGCGCCGGGATCATCGGCACGAAGATGTCGCTGGCGTCCACCTTCAGCGCGGTGGCGGCGCGGGCCGTCGGGCCGCCCCACGGCAGCGTGTTCATCACGCCGTTGGCCGTCGCGGCGACACCCGTCATCACGACGAGGCTCATCTTCAGGCGCTTGTACAGCGGGTACATCGCCGAGACGGTGATCATGAAGGTGGTGGAGCCGTCGCCGTCGAGCGAGACGATCGCGGCGAGCACGGCCGTTCCGACGACGATGCGTACGGGGTCGGCCTTCGCGAACTTCAGGATGCCGCGCACGATCGGGTCGAAGAGGCCGACGTCGATCATCACGCCGAAGTAGACGATCGCGAACATCAGCATGGCGGCGGTGGGCGCCAGGTCACCGATGCCGGCGATCACGTAGTCGCCCAGCTTGGCGCCCTGGCCCACCAGGACGCAGAACAGCGCCGGTATGAGCACGAGCGCCGCGATGGGCGACACCTTCTTCATCATGATCAGCACCAGGAAGGTGGCGATCATCCCGAATCCGAGGATGGTCAGCATGGGGAGGGCCCTCTCACGTCTACGTTCGCCTTCGAACAGCCGCCGTGGGGGAGGCAGCCAGCGAGACGCTAGGGGGGCCGAACAAGCGTTAACAAGACATTGACACGCGAGCAATAAGCGCAAAACTCCAGGTCACAGCCGTCTCGCGCCGAGACCTCAGTCGAGCACCCGCGCCAGGTACGCCCGCAGCAGCTCCCGTACCTCCGCGATGATCGCCGCGTCGCCGCGCTCCGGGTCGATCCGGAAGGCGAGCCGCACCAGGGCGTCGGCGGACTCCACGGCCACCAGGAACGCGCGGCGCAGGGCCGCGTCGGGGGTCCGCTCGAGGCGCGGGGCGAGGAGGTCGGTGAGGGTGTCGGCGACGCGTTGGTTGGGCTCTGCGTCCGGGGCGCCCACGGGGAGCTGGGTGCCGAAGTCGACCAGGGAGAAGCCCGGCGCCGTGCGCTTCATCGCGAGGTACTCGTCGAGCACGGCGTCCATGGCGGCCTGCCAGTCGCCCTGCGGGACCTCCCTGAGGCGCGCGGTGACCCGCCGCACGTACCGCTCCAGGTTGCGCTCCGCCAGCGCGTCGACCAGGGCCCGCTTGTTGCCGAAGAAGCGGTAGACCGAGCCGATGGGGACCTCGGCGCGGTGCGCGACGGCGCGGGTGCTCAGCTCGTCGTAGCCCGTCTCGTCGAGGAGTTCGGCGCAGGCGTCGAGGATCCGGGTCAGACGCTCGGCGCTGCGCCGCTGAACGGGCTTGCGGCGCAGGGACGTTGGGTGGGCCATGCAAACCACCCTACGGGGACGCGGTCAGGTCCGCGGTGGCCTGGAGGGGCTTGTTCGCGACGGCCCACACCGTGTCGTCGTCGGCGTAGAGACGGGCGGTGAGCTGGTGGGTGCCGCGGTGCAGGCGGCCGGCGGGGAGGCGGTAGTCGACGGTGCGCAGCCGGGCGAGACAGCGGCCGTCGAGGTAGAGCCGGGCGTAGCCGCGGCCCTCGACTGCGCGGGCCGGGGTGCCGTGCGGGCTGAGGCGGAAGCGGCGTACCCAGATGCGGACCTCCCAGCCGCCCGCGGGGCCCGTCTGCGGCTTTACGATCAGGCCGATCTCGGGCGCGCCCTCCTTGGGGATGCGGCGGTAGTGGTGGCCGGCTCCGTCGGTGCGGGAGAGGACCTCTCCGACGGGCCGCCGGTCGCCGCTCTCCCCGCAGCCGGTGGCGCCCGCGAGCAGGGCACAGGTCAGCAGCGCCGCGGCGGCCGGACGGAGCGACGGGAAGCTGGGCATGTTCCGGACGGTAGAGGACCGTTGGCGTCGGCGGATCCCTCGCGGGGAGGACGCCGCGGACCTCCGCTCGGCCGCTGTACCGCCGCGCGTCAGCCATCCGAAGGACCGTGGTGTCTTGCGCCGCACCCCCGCGAATCCTACGGTGTTGCATAGGAATCATTGACCAGGGAGCGATGATGAGCGGGGACGTACGCAAGACTGCCGAGGGGCTGACCTACCTCTCCGGCTTCGGGAACGAGCACGGTTCGCAGGCCGTGCCGGGAGCCCTGCCCGAGGGGCGCAACTCGCCGCAGCGCGCGCCGCTCGGCCTGTACGCGGAGCAGCTCAGCGGCACCGCGTTCACCGAGCCGCGGGCCCACAACCGCCGCTCGTGGCTGTACCGGATCCGCCCGTCTGCGGCGCACCCGGAGTTCACCCGGGTGGACAACGGGGCGGTGCGCACGGCCCCGTTCACGGAGGCCGTGCCCGATCCCAACCGCCGCCGCTGGAACCCGCTGCCGGAGCCGGCGCCCGGCACGGACTGGCTGGCCGGTCTGTGGACGCTCGGCGGCAACGGCGACGCGACGCAGCGCACCGGCATGGCCGTGCACCTTTACCACGCCAACTCCCCCATGAACGACCGGGTGTTCAGCGACGCGGACGGCGAGCTGCTGATCGTCCCGGAGCGCGGCGGGCTGCTGCTGCGCACGGAGTTCGGGGTGCTCGCCGTCGAGCCGGGCGAGGTCGCGCTGATCCCGCGCGGTGTCCGCTTCCGGGTGGAGCTCCTCGACGCTGTGTCCGACGGCGGACAGAGCCCGACCGCGCGCGGGTACGTGTGCGAGAACTACGGCGCCCCGTTCCGGCTGCCGGACCTCGGCCCGATCGGCGCCAACGGCCTCGCGAACGCACGGGACTTCAGGGCGCCGGTCGCCGCGTACGAGGACACCGAGGGCCCCGTCGAGGTCGTCAACAAGTTCTGCGGAAACCTCTGGACGGCGACGTACGACCACTCCCCGCTCGACGTCGTCGCCTGGCACGGCAACCACGTCCCGTACGTGTACGATCTGCGCCGCTTCAACGTCATCGGGACCATCTCCTACGACCACCCGGACCCGTCGATCTTCACGGTGCTCACGTCGCCGTCCGACACCCCGGGCCTCGCGGGCGTCGACTTCGTCGTGTTCGCGCCGCGCTGGCTGGTGGGCGAGGACACGTTCCGGCCGCCGTACTTCCACCGGAACGTGATGAGCGAGTACATGGGGCTCATCGAGGGCGCCTACGACGCGAAGGCCGAGGGCTTCGTGCCGGGCGGCGGCTCGCTGCACAACATGATGTCCGCGCATGGGCCGGACCGGGACACGTTCGACAAGGCGAGCGCCGCCGAGCTGAAGCCGCAGAAGGTGGACGACGGCCTGGCCTTCATGTTCGAGACGCGCTGGCCCGTCACCCTCGCCCCGCAGGCCTCGACGGCGGGGCATCTGCAGCGCGGCTACGACGACGTGTGGCGGGGGCTGGAACGCCACTTCCACGGATAGACCCCGTGGTCGCCGCATTGCACCACGCCCCCCACGACCGGTACGGATAACCCGTGACGTCATTCGCCCCGGACTCGATCGTCCTGAACCGCAAATTGCCGCTCTGGTATCAGGTGTCGCAGTCCCTGCGCGCCTCGATACTCGGAAGATCGCCGCAGGACCCGCTGCGCCTGCCCACCGAGGAACAACTCGCGGGGCACTACGGGGTCTCCGTGCTCACCATGCGTCAGGCGCTCAAGGAACTGGAGGACGAGGGGCTCATCACGCGGCACCGGCGCCGCGGCACGTTCATCGAGCCCGATGCCCTGCGGGGCGCGCCGGTGCGCCTGCTCGGCTCGGTCGACGCGATCGTCGCGCAGCAGTCCGGCATGACGACGCGGCTGCTCGACCACGACACGGTGCCGGTGCCCTTAGCCTTCGCCGAGCACTTCCCGGGGGCCGGTTCCGTCCCCACGTACCACCGGCTGCGCAGCGACGAGAAGACCGGCGAGCCGACCAACCACGCCCGCAACTACCTGCGGCCCGACCTCGGCGCCCGCGTCGACCTCGCGGACCTGGAGCGGTGGCCGATGACGAAGGTGCTGCGGGACGTGGTCGGCGTGCGCATCAGCCGGATCACGGACTCGGTGCAGGCGCGGCTCGCGGACCCGGAGACGGCCCGCCTGCTCGAAGTCCCCCTGCTCAGCCCGATCCTGCACTACACGGGTGTGACGTACGACGAGGAGGGCAGGGTGCTGGACGTGGCGGTCATCCACTACCGGGGGGACCGCTTCTCGTTCACGGTGACGTTGGACGCGGATTGAGGTCCCTGTCGCGGCGACGGCGTCACGGTCACGGGGCTCCGCCCCGGACCCCGCTGCTCAATCGCCGCAGGGGCTTGAATGGCAAGCACCGCGGGACTTGATCTGTCAGTCGCCGGCGGGGATTGACAGATCAAGCCCCGCCGGCGATTGAGGCGCGGGGTCCGGGGCGGAGCCCCGAGTCCGCAACACCGGTGCCGCGCAAGAGGGGGGACGTACCATGCCGGTCGTGACGAACGACCCGCTCCTCGCGGAGCTCATGCCCTGGTCCGTCGCGCCCCTGCGCACGGGCCGCGCCTGGCCCGTCGCACCGGACACCGCGTCCCTGAAGGCCCGTTGGGACACGTTCGTGCGGGCCGAGCAGGCCGAGCGGGCGGCGCTCCTCGAACCCTCCCGCTCCCGCACCCTGCACACCGCCGCCGCACAGCTCCCCGGCCAACGCACCGGCACCGAGCCGCTCGCGCACGCGGAGGGCCCCTGCCCGGCCCCCGTCCCCCTGCTGCACGGCCCGTTCGACGAGCAGTGGCTCATCCCGGACCAGCGGCTGATCGACGCGGCCCGGCCCGAGCTGTGGCGCGTCGCGGACGAGCGGCAACTGTTCCTGGTCGAGCAGGGGTACGTGCCCGACGCCGGCGGCCCCGCACTGCTCGCGTCCGCCGTGCTCCCGGAGGGCCGCTCCCCCGCCGGCCGGCCCGGCCGCATTCGCCCGCTGTACCGCCGCCCCGGCGGCACGGAGCCGAACGTCGCGCCGGGCCTGCTCACTCACCTGTCCGGAGCGTACGACCGGGAGGTGACGGCGGCCGACCTGTTCGCGTGGATCCTGGCGGCGGGCGCCCGCGACGGCTCCCGCGACATCCGCGTGCCACTGCCGGACGACCCCGACATGTGGGCGCGCGGCGTCGAACTCGGCGGCCGTATGCTGTGGCTGGAGCGGCGCGGCACGGAGACCGACCGCCCGAAGCTGCCGGGCGGCCGCCGCCCGTACGTGCGCGCCCCGCTGCCGGCCCGCCCCACGGAGATCCACTACGACCGCGAGGAGGAGGCCCTGCTCATCGGCGACGGGCGGGTCTCCCCGGTCCCCGCGGCGGCCTGGGACTTCCACGTCAGCGGGGTCCGGGTCCTGGAGCAGTGGTTCGCGCGCCGCACCGGGCCCGCCGAGCCCGGCACGCTCGCGGCGCTGCGCCCGGCCACCTGGCCGCAGCCGTGGACCTCGCAGCTCCTGGAACTCGTCACGATCCTGACGCTGCTCGCGGAACTCGGCCCGCGACAGGAAGAGTTGCGCAAAGCCGTGCTCGCGGACCCTCTCACCACGAAGGATCTGGAACGGGTGGGCGTGCTCCCGGTGCCGGACGCGGCCGGCCGCCCCGCTTCGGTCCTCGACCACCAGGAAGAGGGCCCTGGCGGCCAGTTCGCGATCCTGTGAAGCCCGGGAGACGGGGGCGGCAAGCACTCCCGACCCCGGCGGGCCCCCTCACTCCGCCGCGAACCCCTCAAGGGTCCGCCGCAACGCCCGCTCGAACACCGCCTCCAGGTCGATCGGCCCCGCGTCCTGGGCGAACGACGCCGCGAGCCGCGGGTACCGGCCCGAGGCCACCTGCTCCCCCAGGTACGCGATGCGCACCGCCTGCTCCTTCTCGGCGCTCCACGGCAGGGAACGGGTCCGCTCGGCGGTGGCGATCTCGTTGGCCACGTACGTCGTGACCACGCCGGTCACCGCCGCGACCAGCTCCATCTTCGTGCCGTACGGCAGATCGAGCGGGTCGAGGCAGGTCAGGCAGTACTCCAGGTACGCCAGCGCGTTCGGACTGAACCCGTAGACCGGTGACATCAGGCCCGGCAGCCACGGGTGCCGGTGCATCGCGGCCCGCGACTGCCGGGCGAGTCCGAGGACGTCCGCCCGCCAGTCGCCGCTCGGCTCGGGGTACTCGTACTCGGCGCCGACGGCGTCGACCATCAGCTCGTACAGGTCCTCCTTGCGCGGCACGTAGTTGTAAAGCGACATCGTGCCCATGCCCAGCTCGGCGGCGACCTTCCGCATGGACACCGCGTCGATGCCCTCGGCGTCGGCGACGCGGACCGCCGTCGCCGCGATGTCGGCCCTGCTGTGCGCGGGCCTCGGCCCCCGCCCCGCCCGCTCGGGGCGCGCCCAGATCACTTCGGGTTCGGCCGCTCGGCCCGCCATTGATCATCACCTCGCGCACCATCCTAGTTACGTACACCGTACGAAGTGCGCTACGGTGGGGCCATGACTTCTACGTACGCCGTACTAAGTGAGGGTCTGGAGAAGCGCTTCGGCAAGGGGCCGAAGGCCGTGCACGCCGTGCGCGGCCTGGATCTGGCGGTCCGCGAGGGCACGGTGTGCGGTCTGCTCGGGCCGAACGGGGCCGGCAAGACGACCGCGGTCCGGCTGCTCACGACGCTCCTTCGCCCCGACGCCGGCACGGCGCGTGTCGCCGGGCACGACATCACCGCAGAGCCGCACGAAGTACGCCGCCGCATCGGCGTCACCGGCCAGTACGCCTCGGTCGACGGGGACCTCACGGGCCGCGAGAACCTGCGCCTGTTCGCCCGCCTGCTGCGCGCGCCGGGCGCCCGCTCCCGCGCCGACGAGCTGATCGAACGCTTCGAGCTGACGAACGCCGCCGACCGCCCGGCCCGTACGTACTCCGGAGGCATGCGCCGCCGCCTCGACCTGGCCGCGAGCCTGATCACCCGGCCCGCCGTGCTCTTCCTCGACGAGCCGACGACCGGCCTCGACCCGCACAGCAGGAACGGCATCTGGGAAGCCGTGCGCGAGCTGTCCCGCGAGGGCACGACCGTCGTCCTCACCACGCAGTACCTGGAGGAGGCCGACCAGCTCGCCGACGACATCGTGCTGATCGACGGGGGCCGCGCCGCCCACTCGGGCACTCCCGCCGAGCTCAAGGCGCAGATCGGCCACTACGCGGAGGTGGTCGTGGCCCACGACGCGGGCGAACAGGCGCTGCACGCGGCCGCCGTGGTCCTCGACCAGCTCACCGGGGCCCGCCCCCAGGTGGACACCGAACGCCGCACCGTGGGCGCCGTCGTCCTCGACCCGACCGTCACCCTCCCCCGCATCGTGCGCGAACTCGACGCTTCCGGCGTCCCGTTGCTCGACGCGACGCTGCGCCCGCCCACGCTCGACGAGGTGTTCCTGCGCCTCACCGTCACCGGCCACGAGACCCAGGAGGTTGCCGCATGAGCACCGCCGTCCTCTACGACGGAACGGCCATGCTCGGCCGGCACCTCCAGCGCGTCCGGCACGCCCCGGCGATCCTGATCATGACGCAGACGATGCCGATCGTGTTCCTGCTGTTCTTCGGCTACGTCTTCGGTTCGGCGCTCGCCATGCCGGGTTCGGACTACCGGGCGTTCCTGGTGCCGGGCATGCTCGTCGCCACCGCGGCGGGCGGGATCATGAACGGGATGTTCGGCGCCGCCCAGGACGCGCACCGGGGCGTGATGGACCGCTTCCGCACGCTGCCGATGAGCCGGGCCGCGGTGCCGCTCGGGCAGGCCGTCGCCGACCTGCTGACGACGGCGGCCGGGCTCGTGCCACTGGTGCTCGTGGGGCTCGCGATGGGCTGGCGGATCGAAGGCGGTCTACCGGGCGCGCTCGGCGCCTTCGGGCTGCTCCTGCTCTTCCGGTCCGCGACGACCTGGGTGGGGATCCTGCTCGGCCTCGCCTCGCAGAGCGAGGAGGCCGCGGGACAGCTCGGCAGCGCGACCTTCATGCTGCCGCTGCTGTCCAACGCGTACATCCCCACCGACGGGATGCCGGGGTGGGTGCGCACCCTCGCCGAGTGGAACCCGATCAGCGCGGTGGCCACGGCCGTCCGCGACCTCTTCGGCAACGCGCCGGTGCCGCACGGCGCCGCGTGGCCCGTGACGCACCCGGTGGCGGGCTCGCTGGCGTGGTGCGCCGTACTGCTCGCGCTGTGCGTGCCGCTCGCCGTCCGCCGCTGCGCGCGCGGCGGACGGTGAACGCGCCCGCCGTCGCTACTTCTGCGGCTCCAGGGCCGGGCCGAGCGAGGAGAACTTCTCCTGGGACACGACCCGCTTCGGCGGCCAGGTGATGTTGCTGGGCGGCCACTTCTGCCCGGTCTTCTTCAGGAACCACTCCGGCGGCTCGTACATGGGCGGCTCATAGCCGTCGGGGATCGCCGTCTTCCACTCGACGTCCTTCGTGCGGTCCTTGAACTCGTCCTTGATGGCCTTGAGCCGCTCCGGCTGGGTGATCAGGTCGATCGCGGTGGCGGCCAGGTACTTCGCGGCGGCGAGCACCGCGGCCTGTCCGGGCGCCGCCGCCGCGCAGGCGGCCGTGGACCAGGTGTGGAACTTGCCGCCGATCGGGGCGAGCGCGGCGCCCATCGACACGGTCGGCACGTTCCAGCTGATGTCAGCGACGTCGGTCGAGCCACCGCCGAGGAACACCGGGTCCGGCGGCTTGAGCTCGGCGACCTTGTCGTGCATGCCGGCCTCGGGAAGCCCCAGGGACTTCTGGAGGCCCTTCGCCAACTGGTGTGCTTCAGCACTGAACTTGGGCGGTCCGATCTGCTGCATGTTGTCGTGCAGCAGCTCCGCGAAGGACTTGGACGGCAGCTGGTTCCAGCAGGCCGACGTGATGCGGTGCTGCACCTTCGTCTGCGAGGCCTTGGCGGCGGCCTCGGAGATCGCGATCACCTTGTCGAGCAGCACCTGGACACGGGCGGTACTGCCTTCGCGCACGTAGTAGCTGATCTCGGCGATCTCGGGTGTGACGTTCGGTATGTCGCCGCCGTTGTTGATCACCCAGTGCAGTCGGGCGCTCGGCGCCATGTTCTCCTCGCGCAGGAACTCCGACATGGTCGCCATCATCACGGCGGCGTCGAGCGCGGACTTGTTGCCGAGCGGGGTGCCGCCGTGCCCGGCCACGCCGAGGAAGGTGAAGGTCACGGCGGTCATCGCGTTCGTGGTGCCCCAGCCGGTGGCGTTGGCGGTGGAGGGATGCCAGTCGAGGAAGGCGTCGAGCCCCTCGTACACGCCCTTACTGACGGCGTACGTCTTGCCGATCAGGGCCTCCTCGGCGGTGGAGCCGAAGAACTTCACGGTGACGGGCAGCTTGTGCTTCTTCGCGGCCTGGGCGACGGCGGCGGCAGCGGCCGCCGCCGCGGTGCCGAGGGCGCTGTGCCCGCAGCCGTGGCCGGGGCCGTAGCTCGGGGTGAAGGGGTCGTGGATGTACTCGCGCGGGTCGTGGTGTCCGACGCCCTTGTTCTGCGAGAGGCCGGGCAGCGCGTCGTACTCGCCGCTGAAGCCGAGTACCGGACCGCCGCTGCCGTACGAGTAGGTCGCGGTGAACGCGGTCGGGAAGCCGGCCGTGCCGAACTTCACGTCGAATCCGGCCTGTTCGAGAAAGCCTGCCTCGGCGAGCGAGGAGTTCCACTCGCGCAGCGACAGTTCGGCGTGCTCCCAGATCTCCTCGTTCAGGCCGGTGATGCGGGAGGCGTTGGCGCCGATCCAGCCGAGGGCGGCGGACTTGGCCGGACTGTCCTCGGCGAGCCCCTCGGGGGCCTTGTACTCGAGGGGCGCCGCGTCCGCGCCGTCCGAGGCGGCGGCCATCGCCGGGTCCGCCTGGGCGGTCATCGCGGCGGTGGTCACTCCGGCGGCGCCGAGCATCTGCATGATGCGGCGTCTGCTGATCTGGGGCCCGGACATGGCCTGGGGCAACTCGTGCTCGTGGTGGTCGTGCAGGTCACACACGCGAACCTCCGGGGGTGAGGTGGGTGTAGCTGTAACTGCCAACGACGATCACGCGCCACACTGAACCCTGGAGGTTGCCCCGTCAACATCCGTGCGTGACAAGGGCGTTACGCGACGTACGGACATAGGGGCACGACAAAGGCCCGCAACGTCCTCCTTGCCGGAGTGTCCGCCGCGTGCCGTGGGGATGACGGTCGCTGTGATGCGCGGCGGTACACCGGACGGCGCGGAGGCGCGATGCGGGCCTTGCCTCTTGCTGGGTCGGCCGCTTTCTAGTGGCCGCCGAAAAGCGAGCGGCGAAGCCGCCGCAGCGGTGCGAAGAGGGAGACCCTCCGCACGCGTGCGCGACTGCCGCTGCGCTCGTGCGCCGTGTCACGCGTGGTCAGCTCGCGCATCAGTGACGTCGCCTCCATCGTCTCGCGCTGCGGGACGGCAGGGCCGCCGAGCACCGAGAGATGGCGGTCGAGACGCGAACTGGTCGCACTGTTCCCGCAGGTGATCGCAGGCACTCGCGGCCTGCTGCGCACTGTTATCTGTTCCATGTCACTCCCCACCCGTACGAGGGCACCCGGCCCGGGCAGGTTAACCCTATCGCCCCAGCGCGACACTCGTGTATCCCGGTCGCAGTATTCACCTCCCTCGTAAGGGGGTTGACGGTTCGAAAGCGATCACTCTCCGAATCCGGCCGAATCCAGGGCGAGTTGGACAAGTGGGGCTCCTGTGGGCCGTTCCGAGCCGCCGTCCGGCTCGGTTGTGACAGCGAGTGAGGAAGCGTCCGGAGTCAAGCCGGTGGCCACCACGGGCGTGTCGGAGCCGCCGTCGGGCAGCAGACCGAGGGAACGGGGCGGGTCCGAGGGCTCCATCAGCCACAACTGGTGGACCCGGCCGCGGGGCGGCGCCTCGAGACCTGTGACAGTGATCACCGCGCTGCCCCGCTCCGCCGAGGCGACCACGTTCAGGCCGTCCGCGCGCGCGGCGCCGGCGTCCGGCGCCGCGAGCACCCGCGCCACTTCCTGCGCGGCCGCCCCGGTGGCCACGCCGAGCGGAATCAGCAGTCCACGCGCGCGTGGTGCGACGCGGGGCGGCGGCTCCACCGCGACCTGCTCGGTACGCCGTACGGCGGTCAGGACCCGCTCGCGCAGTTCGGCGGGCGGGGCGACGGCGGCCGAGCAGGCGAGCCGCACGGAGCTCTCGGTGAGCGAGCGGACCTCCTCGGCGCACGCGTCGCAGCGCTTCAAGTGCCGCTCGAAGCGGGCCCGTTCGCGGTCCGCCAGGGGTCGAGGGCGTAGGGCGCCACGAGGGAGCGCGGCCGGTGCGTGAACGGAGTCCTCGGGTTCATGCGGCGTCCCCCAGGCAGGCGCGCAGCCGGGTGAGACCGTCGCGCATCCGCGTCTTGACGGTGCCGAGCGGGACCGAGAGGCGTTGGGCGACCTCCCGGTAGGTGTAGCCCTCGTAGTAGGCGAGGGTCACGGAGCGGCGCTGGAGTTCGGTGAGGCCATCGAGGCAGCGGCGCACCCACTCGCGGTCCAGGTTCGTCTCGACCTCCTCGGCGACCTCGCCCCTCGGCCGTCGTCGTCCTGGTCGGCGCCTCCGCGCTCGGCAAGGCGTGGTTCGGCCTGCTGCTCGTGTTCGGCTACGGTGCCGGGCTCGCGCTCACCCTCACCGCCGTCGGCTTCACGGTGGTGTGCGTCGGTGGCCGGATCGCACAGGCGCCCACCGATCTGCCGCAGCCCGGAAGCGGACCGCTCACCGGGCTCGTACGCCGTGGGATGAGCCGCGCGGTGCCGTTCGGCTCCGCCTTCGTCGTCGTGGCCCTCGGCTGCGGATTGGTGTTCAGGGGGGCGGCAACGGCGCTCGGTTGAGCTACTTTTGTTCAGACTTGTCGTGCCGCGCTTGCTTGTCTTCCCACGAATGGGGGCGCCCGTGGTTGAGCGTGTGGTCGCCGGACGGTACCGGCTGCTCGACCCCCTCGGTGAAGGCGGCATGGGCACCGTGTGGCGGGCCCGCGACGAGGTGCTCGGGCGCGAGGTCGCCGTGAAGGAGGTGCGCGCGCCCGCCGGGCTCCCGGACGCCGAGGTGCAGCGCATGTACACGCGTCTGGAGCGGGAGGCGTGGGCGTCCGCGCGGGTCACGCACCGCAACGTCGTGACGGTGTACGACGTGGCCACCGACGAACAACGGCCGTGGGTCGTCATGGAGTTGGTCCGCGGCGTCTCCCTCGCCGAGCAGCTGGACGCGGAGGGCCCGATGCCCCCGGCGCGCGCGGCGCACATCGGCGCCGAGGTGCTCGCCGCGCTGCGCGCCGCCCACGGCGTGGGCGTGCTGCACCGCGACGTGAAGCCCGCCAACGTCCTGCTGTCGAACGACGGCAGAGTCGTGCTCACGGACTTCGGCATCGCCATGGTCGAGGGGACGCAGGCCCTCACCATGACGGGCGAGGTCATCGGGTCGCCCGAATTCCTGGCCCCTGAACGGGCGTTGGGACGCACCCCGGGACCCGAGTCGGACCTGTGGTCGCTCGGTGTGCTGCTGTACGCGGCCGTGGAGGGGCACTCGCCGTTCCGCCAGGACACCCCGCTCAGCACACTGCGGGCCATCGTGGACGAGGAGTTGCCGCCGCCACTGCACGCGGGTCCGCTGGCGCCCGTGATCGAGGGTCTGCTGCGCAAGGATCCGGCCGAGCGGACCCCGGTGTCCGACGCCGAGCGGGACCTGCGCATCATCGGCTCGGGCGGCACCCTGCGCGCGGGCCCGGTGCAGGCCTCCCCGCTCGCGTCGCAGCAGACGGTGACCTCGATGCGGTCCCCCACGCCTCGCCCGACGCCCGTCCCGACGGGTACGGGCACGGCGGGCACAGGGGGAACGGCCGCCACGACGCCCGTCACGGCCGAGCCCGACCCCCGCTACCCGCGCCGCGCCTCGATGGCCATGATCGCGGGCATCGTGGTCCTCCTTCTCGCCATCGCAGGACTCACGTACGCCCTGATGAACCGCGACTCGACCCCGGGCGGGAGCACGAACAACGGCGGCGGCACGTCCGGCGGCGGGAACGGCGGGAACAGCACGGGCGGCGACAACGGCGGCAGTGGCGGAAACAACGGCGGCAGCGGGGGCGGCGGAACGACCGGCGACAACAACGGGGGCGACGGCGGCTCGGGCAATGGAGGCGGCGGCGGTGGCAACGGCGGTTCCGGAAGCGGCGGCCACACGACCACTCCGGCGCAGTCCGTCCGGGTCGGCGTCCACGCGGTGCGCGGCAGTTACTCGGGCCCGTGCCCGCCACCGGCCGCGGCCGCGCCCGCCTTCTCCGCGACGATCACGGTGGGCCGCGTCCCCGCCTCCGTGCAGTACCGCTGGGTGGTGCGGGACGGCGAGGCCTCCGACCCCGGCTGGAAGACGCTGAACGTCCCCAAGGGCGCCGCGAACAAGGCCCGTACGGTCACCACCACGCAGACGCGCTACGAGGAGGGCGGGACGCTGCGCGACCGGATCGGCGTCGAGGTGCGCAGCCCGGTCGCGGCGACGTCCAACTACGTCTCGTACGAGACCACATGCAAGGTGGTGACCCCGACGAGCGGGGCCACCACCGGTTCGCCCACGTACTGAGGGCCGTGCCTCGGGATCCGCGTTACGCGGCGGACGCGAAGACGGGCAGGTAGCCGCCCGACTGTCCGGCGGCCGTGGGGTGGTACGACTCGCCGATGTTCGACCAGTTGACGCTGTGCAGCCAGGAGGCGCCGGAGCAGATCTCGTGCCCGGTGAACGTGCTCGTCACGTCGCCGAAGGCGAAGCCCCGGGTCGCGGCGTTCTGCTTGATGGTCGAGTTGAGGAGGTCCGCGGCGCCGTTGATGGCCGAGCGCTCGTTCTCGGAGAGGCCGGCCACGCACGTTCCGCTGAGCTTGTAGAAGCGGGGGTAGCCGAGGACCACCACACGGGCGGCGGGGGCCTTCGTGCTGATGGCCGAGTAGACGTCGGAGAGCTTGCTCGGAAGGGTCGAAGTGACGTACGCCCGCGCCTCGTTGACGCGTTTGATACAGGTGGACTCGGAGTACAGGACGCAGGTCGTCATGACGTCCGCGAAGCCCGCGTCATTGCCGCCGACGGAGATCGACACGAGCCCGGTCCCCGCGCCGAGCGGACCGAGCTGGTTGGCGATGACATCACCCGTACGAGCGCCCGAGCACGCGGTGAAATTAAAGCTTGAGGGTGAATGGGCCGCCGCCCACAAGGCCGGGTACGCCTTCGTGGAGCGCTTGCAGGCACCGCTGCCGGAGTCGTAGCTGCCGGCGCCGACACCGGAGGAGTAGGAGTCGCCGAGCGCCACATAGCCCGTGGCGGCCGCGGAGTCGGAGGCTTGCGCGGCCGTCGCCCCGGTCAGGGCTGCCACCGCGGCAAGAGCGAGAGAGGAGACGTAGGCCGCAATCCGGAAAGATCTCATGGAACCTCCCTTTAGCAGGATCAGCAGGGTCTCTGCCGCCCACCGTTGTTGCAGGTTCATGTCAGGGGTATGACATACCCTCGCCCGCTCTGCGCTACGCCCGTAGAGCACGCACCAACTGGACCGCACGGGACCGGAGTTGCCCCGTCTACACCTTGACGCCGGGCCGCGGACTGCGTCACATTGAAGCCCGGCATCCGGCGCTTCGGGGGGCAAAGTCGCCAATGCAGACCATCGGCATCAAGCCGTCGTCATCGGACGGCTCACATCTGCTCGCGGGGGCGGGCGTCGTCGCGGCGGGCGCGGGTCTCGTGCTCGCGCTCTCGCACGCCGATTCCCCGCTGCGCGCACCGCTCGCGCTCTTCTTCCTGCTCGCCGCGCCCGGCTCCGCGTTCGCGGCCGCCCTGCGCGGGCTCGACCCGTGGGCCCGGACGCTGACGTCCGTGGCCGGCGCGGTCGCGGTCGTCATGCTGGTCGCCCAGGGCATGCTCACCGTGCACCGCTGGTCGGTGACCGGCGGAGTGCTCGCGGTGGCGGTGATCAGCGCTTCCGCTTTTCTTGTGCAATGGATCGTCCGGAGGCTGCGTGGGGGCGCGGCCGCGGAGATCCGCAAGCGGATCGGGAAAATCCACTAATGGGGACGGAAGTTAAGGGAATGGCCAAAACAATAAAAACGTGAGGCCTCGTTCCAGGTCTTGCCATACAGTCTCAATCATCAATACCGTCGTACATCCACCCGCATCGGACCGGCACGAAATGCGATCTAGGGGAGGGACCGAGGTCGCGAAGGTCCGGGGCGGGGCGCGGCAGGGGGGTGCCGCGTTCCGGTGAGCCGCTCGCTTCGGCGTCCTGGGTCGCCGGGTCGCGTGCCGCGCGACCGGTCCGACAAACCGGTGTGTACAGCCAGCTCACCCGGCCCGCTCGGAGAGCTCTTCCGGCACGGCCGTCAGTGAGAACCCCCCTTTCGAACCGGACACGAAGCCGGACTGCCCGGGGGCGGGCGGTCCACCGGACGAGAGGGACCAGACTCATGAGCAGTTCCGTTGTGCCTCCGGTGATACCCGAGGGGACACCTCCGGAAGGCCGAATTCCCGCCCGTTACCGGGCCATCTCCACGCACCTGGCGATCGCGCCGCGGGTCAGCGTGGTCATTCCGGCCATGAACGAGGCGGAGAATCTTCCGTACGTCTTCAAGACCCTTCCCGACTGGATCCACGAGGTCGTTCTGGTGGACGGAAATTCCACCGACAACACCGTGGAAGTGGCCAGGGAATTGTGGCCGGAAGTCGTGGTCGTACCGCAGCGCGGAAAGGGCAAGGGGGATGCCCTGATCACCGGCTTCACGGCCTGTACCGGAGACATCATCGTCATGGTCGACGCGGACGGCTCCGCCGACGGCCAGGAGATCGTCTCCTACGTCTCCGCGCTCGTCTCGGGCGCCGACTTCGCCAAGGGCTCGCGGTTCGCCAACGGCGGCGGCACGGACGACATGACACCCATCCGCAAGCTCGGCAACTGGGCGCTGTGCTCGGCCGTCAACGCCAAGTTCGGGGCCCGCTACACCGACCTCTGCTACGGGTACAACGCGTTCTGGCGGCACTGCCTGGAGGAGATCGAGCTCGACTGCACCGGGTTCGAGGTGGAGACCCTGATGAACATCCGGGTCGTCAAGGCGGGCCTGAAGGTCCAGGAGATACCGAGCCACGAGTACCTGCGGATACACGGGGCCAGTAACTTGCGGGCCGTCCGGGACGGGCTGCGCGTGCTCAAGGTCATCGTGCGGGAGCGCTCCAACCGGCGGGATCTTCGCCGGCGGCCGGCCACGCCGCGGCTCAACCTGGTTCGGGGGGAGGAGTCTTGACGGGCCACCGGCCTCAAGCCCCTGCGGCGATTGAGCAGCGGGGTTCGGGGCACAGCCCCGAGAGCGCGCCCCGGCGTGCCACAACGTTCTCGGTGGTCATCTGCGTCTATACCGAAGAGCGCTGGGGCGACATCCTCGCCGCCGTCGGTTCCGTGCGCGCACAGTCGTACGCCGCCCTGGAGACGCTCCTCGTCGTCGACCACAACCCGGCTCTGCGGGAGCGACTCGCCGCGGAGTTCCAGGCCGCGAGGGACGTCACGGTGCTGGCGAACGCCGGGCCGCGCGGTCTGTCCGCAGGGCGCAACACGGGGATCGCCGTCGCGCGCGGCGAGATCGTCGCGTTCCTCGACGACGACGCCGTCGCCGAGCGCGACTGGCTGCACTGGTTCGCCGACGGCTACGCCGACCCGCGCGTCCTCGCGGTCGGCGGGCGCACCGAGCCGATCTGGGCCTCGGGGCGCAGGCCCCTGTGGTTCCCGGAGGAGTTCGACTGGGTGGTGGGCTGCTCGTACAAGGGCCTGCCGCGCGGCAAGGTCGAGGTCCGCAACGTGCTCGGCGGCAACGCCTCCTTCCGGCGCGACGCCTTCGACATCGCGGGCGGCTTCGCGACCGGCATCGGCCGGGACGGCGACAAGCGCCCGCTGGGCTGCGAGGAGACGGAGCTGTGCATCCGGATCACGCGGGCGAGACCGGACGCGGTGCTCCTGATCGACGACCGCGCCGTCATCCACCACCGGGTGCCGGCAGGGCGTGAGCGCTTCGCCTACTTCCGTACGCGCACGTACGCCGAGGGCCTTTCCAAGGCACTGGTCGCCCGAAGTGTCGGCGCCTACAAGGGACTTGAGACCGAACGCGCCTACTCGACGCGGGTGCTGCCGGCCGGAGCGGCGCGCGGCGTACGGGACTTCGCGCTCGGCCGGGCCGGCGGGGCGGGCCGCGCCGGGGCGATCGTGGCCGGGGTACTGACGGCGGCCGGGGGCTACGCGCTCGGCAGCTGGCGGGCACGCGGCGCGGGCGCGACGTTCACCGTGGCGGAGATCGACGCGCCCGCGAAGGATGTCGGGAGAACGGAGGCGGCGGCGTGAGCACGCAGCAGCCACGGTCCGACGGCGGGCCCGTGCCGATCCTCATGTACCACGCCGTGTCCTCGGAGCCGAACACGCGGACGCGTCAACTGTCGGTCTCCCCCAGCCAGTTCGCCGAGCAGATGGAACTGCTCGCCGACCGCGGCTGCACCCCGCTGACCACCGCCGAGCTCGCCGGGATCTGGCGCGGCGGCGGCCGGGCGCTCCCGGACCGGCCCGTCCTGATCACCTTCGACGACGGCTACGAGGGCGTCCACACGCACGCCCTCCCCAGCCTCGCCAAGCACGGCTTCGCGGCCACCCTGTTCGTCTCGACGGGGTGGCTGCGCGGCGCGTACGACACCGGGGGCGGGCTCGACACGATGCTCGACTGGAACCAGGTGCGGGCGCTCGCCGGACAGCGTGTGGAGATCGGCGGGCACAGCCACACACATCCGCAGCTCGACCAACTCGACGACGCGGACCTGGAGTTCGAGCTGCTGCGCTGCCGGGAGATCGTCACCGGCGAGCTCGGCCGGGCGCCGGTCTCCTTCGCGTACCCGTACGGCCACTCCGACCGGCGGGTGCGCCAGGCGGTGCGCGCGGCCCACTTCACCCAGTCGCTGGCCGTCGGCAACGCGCTCGCCGCGCGCCGCCAGGGCCCTTACGCGCTGCGCCGGGTCACCGTGCGCCGCTCGACCGGTGTCACCGAGTTCGAGCGGCTCGTCGACGGCCGCGCCATCGGCCGCACGTTCGCCGGGGACCGCACCCTCACCAAGGGCTACGCCGTGGTCCGCAGGGCCCGGCAGGTCCGCCGGAGGGCGGCCGCCCTGCTGCCCGGCCAGATCCGCCAGAAGGGCCCGAGCACCCGTGTCTGACACGACGACCACCCGCGCCAAGGCCGACCCGGCCACCACGACCGACGCCGGTTCCCCGGCCGCTGCCGGCCGCCGGCTCAGGCTGCCCGGCATACGGCGCGGCAAGAAGGGCACAGAAGACGGCATGGGCGGTTCGGGGGGCGGGAGCCAGCTGTTCCGGAACGCCTATGCGCTGATGCTGAACACCGGCATCTCCGGCGTCCTCGGCGTCGGCTTCTGGCTGGCCGCCGCGCACTACTACACGGCGGACGCGGTCGGGCAGGGCTCGGCGGCGATCGCGGCGATGAAGTTCCTCGCGGGGCTCACCGCCGTGACCCTGACCGGCGCGCTCGCCCGCTTCATTCCGATCGCCGGGCGCGCCACGGGTCGGCTCATCTTCCGTACGTACGCGGGGAGTTCGGCGGCCGTCGCGTTCGCCGCGCTCATCTTCCTGCTCACGCTCGACGTGTGGGGGCCCTCCTACCGGTTCCTGCACGGGACGCTGCACGGCCTGGGCTTCATCGCGGCCGTCATCGCCTGGTCGCTGCTCACGCTGCAGGACGGGGTACTGACCGGGCTGCGCAGTGCGCTGTGGGTGCCGGTGGGCAACACGGTGTTCTCGCTGGTGAAGCTGGGGCTGCTCGTCGCGTTCGCGACGGCGCTCGCGACGACCGGGGTGTTCGTCTCGTGGGTCGTCGCGATCGCGTTCTCGGTGATCCCGCTCGGCCTGCTCGTGTTCCGGCGGCTCGTGCCGCGGCACATCGAGGCCACGGACGGCAAGACCGAACCGCCGTCGCTGCGCGAGATGGGCCGGTTCCTCGCCGGCGACTACACCGGCTCGCTGTTCTCGCTCGCCGTCGTCTACCTGGTGCCGGTGCTCATCGCCTCGCAGGTCAGCTCGGCGGACAACGCGTACTTCTACATCACGACCACGATCGGCGGCACGGTCAACCTGCTGGCCATCAACATGGGCGCCTCGCTGACCGTGGAGGGCTCGCACGACCCGGCGCAGCTCGCGGCGAACACCCGGGCGGCGCTGCGCCGCATGGCCCGCATCATGCTCCCGATCTGCGGCCTGCTCTTCCTCCTCGCCCCGTACGTGCTGCACGTGTTCGGGCAGGACTACTCGGACGCGGCGACCCCACTGCTGCGCTGGTTCGCGGTCGGGGCGGCGCTGCGGGTCGTCATGGAGACGTACTTCGCGGTGCTGCGCGCGCAGAGCCGCACCTCCGGCCTCGCCTGGCTCCAGGGCCTGCTGTGCGTGCTCGTGCTCGGCCTGACCCTGCTGCTCCTGCCCCGGATGGGGCTCACCGGCGCGGGCGTCGCCGAGATCTCCTCGCTCGCCGTGATCGTGGCGATCGCCGCGCCGAAGCTGTGGCGTGTGGTGCGCGCCGCGCCCGCCGAGTCGGCGCCCGTGGACGCGCCGCCCGACGGCGACCTGGCCGACCTGGGCACGCCGAAGGCACAGACCGGCAAGGAGGAAGGACCCAAGTGGGCGCTGCGCGACGCGATGGACTCGGACACGCTGAAGCTCGCGGTGCAGCTGAACCTGGACCACCAGGAGCGCCGCCCCGACGTCCGCCCGGGCCCCGTGACACCGTCGGCCGGGACCCACGTGCCCGGGTGGGCGACCAAGCCACCGGACCCTGCGTCCGCGTCCCCCTCCGCCTCCGCCTCGCAGGCGTCGAGCGACATCCACGGGGAGGACGACTCGGCCCTTCGTCCCGACCCGTACCCGGAGGCCGTCGACCTGGCCTTCGAGCCCGAACCCGACACCGACACCGGTCGCGGATCCGGCCCCGGACCCGCATCCGACCTCGATCTCGATCTCGATCCTGACCCCGTCGACCCTGGCACCAGCACCGGACCGAGCGCGCAGCCCGAGCCGGACCCGGCCGACCCCGCGCACCCGGCCGGCCCCGCGGTGCCCGGCCGTCGCGCCCGGCTCACCCCCAGCGTCGTCGTCCTCGCACTGCTGCTCGTGGCGGCCGTCGGACTCTACTGGGGGCCCGTCCTCGGGATGGGCGAGGCCGATCTGGACCGGATGGGCGGGCTCGGACTGATCTCGGTCCTTTCGCCCGTGACACTGCTCGGGGCCGCCCTGCTCATCGGCGTCTTCGCCTCGCTGCTGTGGCTCGAACGCCCGCACAAGCGGCTGCTGATGCTGACCCTGCTCGCGACCGTCGTGTCGCTGCACGCGCTGCCCGCCGTCATCGAGGCGGATCCGCGGTTCGCGACGGCCTGGCAGCACCTGGGCTTCATGGACTACATCGACCGCACCGGCTCCGCGGTCCCCGACCTCGACGCCCGCTGGAGCTGGCCGGGCTTCTTCGCCGCAGCCGCGTTCCTCGCGAAGGCCTGCGGCGTCCACGACCTGACCGAGCTCATCCGCTGGTGGCCGACGGTCATCCAACTCCTCTACCTGGCACCCATGTTCCTGCTGCTGCGCTCGGTACGGGCGAGCTGGCGGGCCAAGTGGTCCGGCGTCTGGATCTTCGTCCTGAGCGGCTGGGTGGGCCAGGACTACTTCTCGCCGCAAGGCTTCACGTACCTCCTCTATCTGGTCTTCGTGGCGATCCTGCTGGTCTACTTCCGGGCGCCCCGCATGCTGTGGGGGAAGCGGCGCCCCGGCGAGACCGAGGTCGCGCCGACCGACCGACGCCAGCGCGCGGTGCTGCTCGTCGTCCTGATCGCCCTGTTCGCCGCGACGGTCCCGGCGCACCAGCTGACCCCGTTCGTGATGCTGGGCGTCCTCGCGGTCCTCGTCCTCGTCGGCAGGTCCGAACTGCGCGGCCTGCCACTGCTGTTCGGCGTCATCGTCGTCGTCTGGCTGGGCTTCCTCGCCGAGCCGTACTGGTCGGGGCACTTCAACGAGCTGTTCGGCGGGGTCGGCGGCGTCGGCGGCAACGTCACGTCCTCGGTCTCCGGCCGTATCCAGGACGGCAGTTCGTCCCACAAGCTCGTCCTCTACACGCGCGTACTGCTCGCCGGCGCCGTGCTGGCCTTCGCCTGCTACGGCTGGTGGCGCCGCCGCGACTGGAAGTACCGCGAGCGCTCGCTGATCGTGCTGGCCTTCGTCCCGTTCCTGGGCTTCGGCATGCAGTCCTACGGCGGCGAGATGGCGCTGCGGGTCTTCATGTTCGCCCTGCCCGGTGTCGCGCTCCTCGCGGGGCTCGCGCTCTTCCCGCGCACCGGCGCCACGGCGAAGGAACGCGACAAGGACCGCATCAGCCTCGCCCCGCTGGCCGCGCTCATGGCGGGCCTGGTGCTCATGGGCGGGTTCCTGGTGGCCCGCTGGGGCAACGAGCCCTTCGAGCGGATCCGGCCCGGCGAGGTCGCGGCGATGGACTACGTCTACGCGCACGACGATCCGACCGTGCGGCTGCTGTGGATGAGCAACGACACGGTCAACAACGTCACGCCCGCGCTGCCGTGGGGCGTCCGCGACATGGAGAAGGTCAACTACGTCCCGACGCTCGCGCCCGTCGACCCGGTGCTGGTCGGGGGCCTGGTCAAGGCGCTCAAGGACGCGGGGCCCAACTCGTACCTGATGCTCAACAAGAGCCAGGTCGTGTATCTCCAGATGGACGTCGGCTACTCCAAGGCCTGGCCCACGCGCCTCGTCGAGAACCTGGACCGGCGCGAGGAGCTGAAGAAGGTCTACGTCAACGCGGACGTGACCATGTACCAGCTGCGCAAGGAGCCCACGGGCCCGGTCGCCAAGGCCGATCCGGGGCCGATCGGGCCGCAGATCACCTGGACGCCGTGGTCCCTGGTGGGCGCACTCGCGGCGGTCGCCCTGATCCTGCTGCTCACGGCGCGCGAGGTGGTGCGGGTCGCGCTGCGGCCGAGCGTGCGTCAACTCCGTTGGCTGCAAAGCACGTTCTGGTTCTCACTGCCACTGCTCGCGGTGGTCCTCGCGTCCCTGATCCAACGCTTCATCACGATGGGACTCAACTGAGCCACTCCGTCAAGCCGGTGCAGCAAATCAAGCCCCTGCGGCGATTGAGCAGCGGGGTCCGGGGCAGAGCCCCGCGCCCGCAACGCCGTCGCCGCAGGGAGGCACTACCGCCGCAGCCACTTCACCTCGTAGGCCGCCATCTCGAACCGCCTGCCATCGACCTTCGCGCTGATCGACCGCTCCAACGTATTCACGACAAGCACCGCCTTGTCGTCAGCAAGGACCCGCACATTCGGCACGTCGTCCCGGGCCACCGACACCCGCTCGAACTTCGTGCCCGGCCCGAACTCCTCGTTGAACCGCGACACCAGGTCGTACATCGGCAGCGCGCCCCCGCCGGAGGCGCGGTCGGTGGGCTGCCACAGGCAGCCGGCGCAGTCCCTGCCCTTCTCGTCCTCGGGGTTCCAGTAGAACCCGGACGTCGCCCCTCCCATGGCCATCGCGATCATCCCGGAGGCCTGCACGGCGACGCGGTGCGGCTCGCTCCAGCCCTGCCGCTCGTCCCTGCTGTCGGCGGGCTCCACGTAGTACTCGGACCACCACAACGGCAGATCGCCGGTCTGCCGCTCGATCCACTTGCCGACGTCGGTGAACTTGTCGGTGGCGGCGAACTCGTCGGGCAGCATCTCGTCGTCGTTCGTGTAGCTCGACCCGTCGACGACGACGAAGTCGGCGCCCGCCTTGTTCTTGTTCCAGTACTCGAAGGCGTCGACGATCCGCTGGTCCATCCGCCCCCAGGCGCCCTTGACGGCATCGGATCCACCGTCGGTCTGCTTCGGATGGAGGCTGTCCATGACGAGGTACGGGCCGCCGACCATGATGTCCTTACGGACGTCCTTCAGCGCCTTGTAGACGAGGTTGTAGAGCTTCGTGTAGCCCTCGTAGTCCCAGCGGCCCTCGTCGTCGTTCCAGAAGCCCTTGAACTCGTTCCAGACGATGAAGTGCCGGACGTACGGGTACCGCTTGGCGACCGTCGCCGCGAGCTTCGCGTAGTCCTTGTAGTGCTCGGGGGACGGCGCGGTCTCCAGACTCGCCTTACTCCAGTCGGTGTTGCCGACGCCCGCCTTGCCGCCCTTCATCCAGTCGGGCGCGCAGCACAGCGTGACCACGGGCGTGCCGCCGGACTTGCGGATGAAGTCGATCCGGCGGTCCATCTCCTCGAACTGGTAACGCCCCTTCACCGGCTCCGGGTTGCTCGCGCCCCAGCCCATGATGTGCTGGTTCTGCGGCATCGGCCGCTCCCCAAGCAGCTTCTCGGCGCGCTCGGTCGCGGCGGACGAGCCCTCGTCGGCGGAGAACTGCGTGTGCGTGAACCCCCAGCCGACCTGCGGCCCCAGCTCCTTCGGCGGCTCGCCCGGCGTGCCGTGCACCCGGTCACCGTCGGGGGTGGTGCCCGCGGTGCTGTGCTTGCCGTCCGGAAGCGTGCTGATCACGGTCAGCACCAGGGCCAGTACGGCCATACCCACGCCGAGCAGGGCGATGAGTCGCCATCGCCGCGCCCCCGATTCCCACCCATGACGTCCCATCAAGGACAAGGGTAACGAGGGGAGTTGGCGGAAGGACCAGCTCCGTTGCCACGGACTCGTAACGAGGTTCGACAGCCGGGGTGGGCGTGTCGGCCGGTACGAAGCGGGGGCGCACTGCGGAAATTGCGTGCGGGAGGCCCGTTCGTGCCGGATCATGGCGGCATGTCTGCCAACCCCTTCGACGTGCTGCCGGTCCGGCTGGGCGTCGACGACAGCGACTCACCTTCCGACGTCGTCGACGCGCTGTTCCTCGGCCGCTTCGCCACGGGCGAGCAGCCCTTCTCGCACGCGGCCAACATCGACCGGGTGCGCTCCAGCGCGACGCTGCTGCCGCCGGACGCGCGGGTGCTGCGCTCGGCGCGCGACGACGACCGCAGCGCGACGCTCGCCGAGGGCGACGGGTGGACGCTGCTCATCTCCCGGTGGAGCAGGGGCGCGGACGTCACCGTGACGGCAACGACGGCGGAGCTGGCGGAGAAGGTCCTGGGGCAGGCCACGGACGGTGCGGCGGACGAGCCCGAGCCGCAGCCGGAGAACGTGCCGATGGGCTTTTGGTACGTGTCCCCGCGCCGCGGCCCGCATCGCACGACGCGCCAGATCTCGGCGGGTACGTGGGAGGAGGTGCGGCCCAACTACACGGCGCCGGTCGCCGAGGCGATGGACGAGCTGATGAAGACCCGGCCCGAGGACATCGCGGGCCGGCTGCTCCTGCTGCACGGGCCGCCGGGGACGGGCAAGACGTCGGCGCTGCGGACGCTGGCGCGTTCGTGGCGGGACTGGTGCCAGGTCGACTGCGTGCTGGACCCCGAGCGGCTCTTCTCGGACGTCGGCTACCTGATGGACATCGCGATCGGCGAGGACGACGGTTCGGCGAACGGCCGGTGGCGGCTGCTCCTCCTGGAGGACTGCGACGAACTGATCCGCGGGGAGGCGAAGCACACGGCGGGGCAGGCGTTGTCGCGGTTGCTGAACCTGACGGACGGCCTGCTCGGCCAGGGGCGCAACGTCCTGGTCGGTGTCACGACGAACGAGGACCTGGAACGCCTCCACCCGGCCGTTGTCCGGCCCGGCCGCTGCCTCGCCCGCATCGAGGTCTCCCCTTTGACGCGCCGCGAGGCCACGGACTGGCTGGGGACGGAGGAGGGGGTGGGCCGCGAGGGTGCGACGCTGGCGGAGCTGTACGCGCTGCGCCGCGGCATCTCCCCCACGTCTGTCCCGGACCCGCGGGGTGGGTCGGAGGCGGGCCTGTACCTGTAGCGCCTCCCGCCCCTACGCCACGGGGCTCCGCCCCGGCCCCCGCGTGTCTCGTCCAAGAGCGGGGCTTGATTGGCCCGTCCGCGGCGGGGCTTGCAGGTGCCGCCCCGCCTTGGGCAATCTGCCGCCTTGGGGGCAGGGTGGGCAAGGCGGCCCCCGGTGCCGCGCAACAGGGACGACGGCTCCGGCCACGGCGTGGCTACGCGTACGCCGCGCGCAGGGCGTCCCGTGCCGCGGAGAGCGCCGCGGACTCGGACAGGCCCAGGCGCCGGACCCGCTCCGCATACGCCTGCGCCGCCGCCACCGCCTCCCGTTCCGCCGCGTCCCCCGCCGCCGCGATCAACGTTCCATTGCGCCCCCGCGTCTCGATCACCCCGTCCGTCTCGAGCGCCCGGTACGCCTTGGCCACCGTGTTCGCGGCGAGCCCGAGTTCCTCCGCGAGCCCACGCACCGTAGGCAGCTTGTACCCGACGGGCAGCACCCCCGACCGGGCCAGCTCGGAGATCTGGGCCCGCACCTGTTCGAACGGCGCCGCGCTGTCGTCAATGCGGATATCGATCTTCATCGTCACGCGTCGATTCTCCCGCAGCGCCCAAAAATGAGAGGCACCCGGTAGCGTGCGGCGCGTAGCGTGCGCCCCCATGACCGTCATCGTGCGCGCGCTGCACCTCGGCGACCCGGCCGACACCGAGGCCTTCGCCCGCGTCCGCCGCGCCTGCCTGCCCGCCATGCTCGCGACCCCGGCCTCCGTCGCGTACGACGCCGCACACGCCCACCCCGACGCCCACTACCGCCAGCTGATCGCCCAGACCGGCGCCGGCGAGGTGATCGGCACCGCGCAGGTGGGCCTCGCGTACGACAGCCCGCAGCCGGGCCAGGGCTACGCGAACGTATACGTACACCCCGAGCACACCGGTCGCGGCGCCGGCACCCTCCTCCTGCGCACGGCCGAGGAGCACCTCGCCCAGCACGGCGCGACGGAGGTGCACTGCTGGGCCCTGGACGCCCCGCGCAACGTCGCCTGGGCCGCCGCCCGCGGCTACCGGTCGAGCCGCAGCGCGCACTTCCTGCGCCTCGACCTCACGAGCGCCGCCCTGCCGCCCCGCCAACCGCCTCCGCCGCACGTGGAGTTGCGCCCCGCCTCCGCCTACGCGGCGGACCCGCGCCCCCTCTTCGGCCTGGACGCGGAGGCCACGTCCGACGAACCGGGCGACATCCAGGCCGAACTCGCCGACTACGACCAGTGGTTGCGCGACACCTGGCGCCAGCCCCTGCTGAACCACGAACTGACCACGGTGGCGCTCGTGGACGGCGCCCCCGCGGCGTTCACCGCGGCCCTCACGGACGGCGAAGGACGCTATGTGTCGGGCATGACCGGCACGGCCCGCGCCTTCCGCGGCCGCGGCCTCGCCAAGCTCGCCAAGAACGACTCCCTGCACCGGGCCCGCGCCGCCGGCATCACGGTCGCGTACACGGGAAACGACACCGGCAACGAGCCGATGCTCGCGATCAACAAGTGGTTAGGCTACGTACTCGACGCGACGGAGATCCGCCATGTCCGCACCCTCGCCCACTGACGGCGCCCTCCACGTCCACCTGATCAAGGCGGGCCGTACGAAGATCAGTTACCCGGTGGAGCTCCTCCACGACGACGGCACGCGCGTCACGGTCCGCGGCCCCTGGGCGGGCGACGGCGTACGGGACTTCGGCTTCGTCCGGTTCGCCCCCGGCGACGTCTTCACCGAGCACTACTGGCGGGACCTCCCCCAAGCTCTTAAGGAGCAGGGGGTACCCCCTCGTACTCCGTGAAGGAGGTCCGCGCGGCGGACGGCTCGCTCAAGGGCTGGTACTGCGACATCGCCCGCCCCGCCGTGCGCACCACCGACGGCGACATCCGCTGCGAGGACCTCGACCTCGATCTGTGGGTGTCGGCGGACGGCGAGCAGGTGATCCGCCTGGACGAGGACGAGTTCGCCGAGAGCGGCCTCGCCGAGCGGGACCCGGAGGCCGCGCGGAACGCGGTCCGGGCCCTCGACGACCTCGAACGCCTCGCCAAGCAGGGCGGGTTGACCGCCCTCCTGGCCCACTGACCGCTCACGTGACGGCGACGACCGCGTACCGCTCGTCCGCGACCTCCCGCCCCCACAGCCGGGCGTCGTCCGACAGTGGCTCCCGCCGGACGTCTGCGACGAGCGGCGCGAGCGCGTCCGTCAGGCGCGCCGCCGGTATCCCGACCGGGCTCAGCTCGCCCCACACCCCCTCCACCAGGACGAGCCGCCCGCCGGGCCGCAACAGCGACACCCAGCGCCGCAGCACGGCCCCCGTGTCCGGCAGCATCCACAGCACATGCCGGGCGAGCACCACGTCGTACGCCCCCTGCTCCACCGGCGGCTCCGCCGCGTCCCCGAGCAGGAACTCCGCGTCACGCCCGGCCAGCTTGCGCCGGGCGAGCTCCAGCATCCGCGGCGCGCTGTCCACCCCGGTCACCCGGTGCCCCCGCTCGGCCGCGAGGAGTGACAGACTGCCCGTCCCGCACCCGAGGTCGAGCACGTCACAGGCTCTCTCCGGCAGCCATCCCGCAAGCCGCACGGCCCACGCCGCACGGACTTCCGGATCCCGCAGCCCGTGATCCGGCTCGTCGTCGAAGTCCCCCGCCGCCGCGTCCCAGTCGACCGGCTCCGAGGCCGTTCCCCCAAATGTCGTCATGCCCCCATCGTGACAAGCACCACTGACAATTGCGCTTCGAAGGGGGACCCTCCGGGAACAGGTCTACAACGGCACCACGTTGGAACCCGTGTAGGTACAGGAGGCATCATGCGCCGAGTGACCATGCACAAGCCGACCGGATCGAGCAGCATCGGGCGTCGGCTGCGCGAGGACGCGGCCGACCTCAAGCGCGAGCGTCCGGAAGTGCGCAAGGACGTCCGCAGGACCTGGTGGCCCGACGAGTGAGCGGGGCCGGTCAGATGCCGCTCAGACCCAGCCGCTTGCGGTAGTGGACCCGGTCGTAGGGGCCGTCCGCGCGACGCTCCACGACCTCGTATCCGTACCGCGGGTACAGCTCCTGGTTCTCCCACATGAGTGCGTTCGTGTAGAGCCGCACCTCGGGGAGGCCCAGTACGCGCGCGTGCTCGTCCACGAAAGCGAGCAGGCGGCGGCCCACCCCCTGCCCGTGGGCGTCGGGGTGGACCGCGATGCTGTCGAGGAAGAGATGGTCGGGGCGCGCCTCGACGACGACCAGGCCGGTCACGTCCGGGTCGCCCGTGACGTGCACCAGGCCCGCCGCCACGTTCGCCGCGTGGTCTGCCTCCATGGGTGCCGGTACGACGCCGATGCGGGCGATGTAGTGGTGGTACGCCGCGTCCGTGACCGCCTTGACGGTGGGCACGTCGGCGGCCGTCGCCCGGCGGATCGCGGGTTCTCCGCTCTTGTTGGTCATACCGTCCTGTCTACGTCACTTCCCCTCCCGCGCACCACCAACTTCTTCAGCAGCGGCCACGCCACGATGAGCAGGACCACCGCGTAGACCGTGACGGAGAACGGCGTGTTGACCAGGCCGCTGACGCTGCCGTCGCTGATCTGGAGGGCGCGGCGCAGCTGTTGCTCGGCGTTCGGCCCGAGGATGACACCGATGACGGCGGGCAGCACGGGCAGTCCGTAGCGGCGCATGCCGAAGCCGATGAGGCCGATGATCAGCAGGATGACGAGGTCGATGGCCTCGCCGCCCACCGCGTACGCGCCGACCGCCGCGAAGAAGAGGATGCCGGCGTAGAGGTACGGGCGGGGGATGCGCAGCAGCTTCGCCCAGACGGGGGCCAGGGGGAGGTTCAGCGCCAGGAGCAGCACCATGCCGACGAAGAGGGACGCGATGAGGCCCCAGACCAGCTCCGGTTCGCGTTCGAAGAGCAGCGGGCCGGGCTGGATGCCGTACTGCTGGAAGGCCGCGAGCATGACGGCGGCGACGGCCGTGGTCGGCAGGCCGAGGGTGAGCATCGAGACCAGCGTGCCCGCGGCCGATGCCGAGGCCGCCGACTCGGGGCCCGCCACGCCCTCGATGGCGCCCTTGCCCCATTCGTCCTTGTGCTTGGACAGGCGCTTCTCGGTGACGTAGGAGAGGAACGTGGGGATCTCGGCGCCGCCCGCGGGGATCGCGCCGAACGGGAAGCCGATGAGCGGGCCGCGCAGCCAGGACTTCCAGGTGCGCTTCACGTCGGAGCCGCCGAGCCAGGGGCGGCCGACGGGGATCGCCTCGCCGCTCGTGCGGCGCAGATGGGCGGCCACCCACAGGGCTTCGCCGATGGCGAAGAGGCCGACCGCGACGATGACGACGTCGATGCCGTCGGCGAGCTGCAACGAGCCGAAGGTGAGCCGCTGTTGGCCCGTCACCTGGTCCAACCCCACCAGGCCGATGGTGAGGCCGATGAGCAAGGACGCGAGGCCCCGTACGCGGGACGAGCCGAGCACCGAGGTCACCGCGATGAACGCGAGGACCATGATGGCGAAGTAGTCGGGCGCGCCGATGTCGACGGCGAGCGAGGCGACCTTGGGGGCCAGCGCCACCAGCAGGATCGTGCCGATCATGCCGCCGGCGAAGTGTCCGACGGCGGCGGCCGCGAGGGCCTGTGCGCCGCGTCCGGCCTTCGCCATGGGGTTGCCCTCCATGGCGGCGACCACGGCGGCGCTCTCGCCGGGGGTGTTGAGCAGGATCGAGGTCGTCGAGCCGCCGAACATGGCGCCGTAGTAGATGCCCGCGAACATGATGAACGCGCCGGTGGGTTCGAGTCCGTACGTCACCGGGAGCAGCAGGGCGACGGCCATGGCGGGGCCGATGCCGGGGAGCACGCCGATGGCCGTGCCGAGCAGGACGCCGATCGCCGCCCAGAGCAGGTTGACGGGCGTGAGGGCCGTGCCGAAGCCGTCGAGGAGGGAGTTGAGGGCGTTCATCGGGTCACAGCACTCCCATCAGGGGGCCGCCCGGCAGGGGAACGCCGAGCAGGTTGTTGAAGAGAACGAAGGTGAGCAGGGAGAGGCCCGCGGCGATCAGGGGGTCGCGGGTGAGGTGGCGGCTGCCGAGCGCGTAGGCCGCGCCCCAGAACAGCAGGGCGCCCGCGAGCGGGAAGCCGAGCGGTTCGATGAGGACGGCAGTGGCGAGGAAGACGCCGGCGAGCAGCAGCACGGTGCGCCAGTCGGCGGGTTCGGACAGGTCGATGTCCTCGCCCGCCTCGGCCTCTCCCCTGCCGCCGCGCAGCACGTCGACGGCGAGCAGGACGGCGACGGCGAGGAGCCCGATGCCGACGACGATCGGCACGGTCTTCGGTCCGACGGGTCCGCGCTGGGTGATGTCGACGTCCATGGTGAGCGCGTCGGTGAGGACGAGCACCCCGAGGACCAACAGGAGGACACAGACGCCGAGTTCGGAGTGCGCGCGCAGCCAGGACGTGCGGGTGCCCTCGTCGGGGCGGGTGTCGGTGGCGGTCGCGGGCTCTACCGGGTTCACAGGCCAAGCTCCTTCAGTACGGACACGACGCGCTTGTCCTCGGCGTCGAGGAAGGTCCCGAAGTCGTCGCCGACGAGGAAGGCGTCGCCCCAGCCGTTCGTCCTCAGCGACTTCTTCCACTCCTTGGAGGCGTGCAACTTCCGTACGAGGTGGGTGAGTTTGTCGCGCTGGGTGCCGGAGAGGCCGGGCGGGGCGACGATGCCGCGCCAGTTGGTGAAGTCGACGTCGTAGCCGGACTCCTTGAGGGTGGGCCCGTCGAGTCCCGCGGCGCGTTCGGGGCCGGTGACGGCGAGGAGGCGCAGTTCGCCGCTCTTGATCTGGTCGAGGTACTCGCCGACGCCGGAGACGCCGAAGGCGACCTTGTTGCCGAGGATGGAGGCGAGGAGTTCGCCGCCGCCGTCGAACGGGACGTAGTTGACCGCCTTGGGCTGGATGCCGGCGGCGCGCGCCATCAGCATGGGCGCCAGGTGGTCGGGGCCGCCGGGCGAGGAGCCGCCGCCGACGGGCAGCTTGCCGGGGTTCTTCTTCCAGGCGTCGATGAGCTGCTTGATGTTCTTGTACGGGGAGTCCTTCGCGACCACGACGACATCGGGCTCCTCGGTGAGCCGGGCGATGGGCGTGGTGTCGGCGAGGGTCTTCGGGGAGTGGTTGGAGCGGGCGGCTCCGACGACGCCGAGGCCCATGGACATGGCGAGCTTGCCGTTGCCGTGTTCGCCGACGAGGCGGGTGAGGCCGACGGTGCCGCCGGCGCCCGGCAGGTTGAACACCTCGATGTTGTGGGTGAGTCCGGCGTCCTCGGCGTTCTTGGCGGCGGTGCGCGCGGTGATGTCGTAGCCGCCGCCGGGGGTGTTGGGGACCATGAGGCGCAGGCCGGGGATCTGGGTGCCGGTATCGGCGCCGCTGCCCGTGGTGAGCAGCGGCGGCCCCACCAGGACGAGCAGTGCGGCCCCGAGCGGGGCGAGGGGTGTGCGCAGGCGCACGTGTGCCACCTACTTCTTGTGTTCGTCTTGACGGCGGTTTGGTTGTGAGGTGGCCCACATGTTGCCCACGCGTTAACAAGCTGTCTCCCTTCCGCAAGCAACGAACGTTGTGGTCGTTGTGGTCGCGCGCCTAACCTGCGCCCGTGACAAAGGTCTTGATCAAAGTCTTGATCGTGGACGACGACTTCATGGTCGCGAAGCTGCACAGCCGGTTCGTGTCCGCGATGGACGGGTTCGTGGTGGCCGGGGTGGCGCACAGCGGCGCGGAGGCGCTGCGGGCGGCCGAGGCGCTGCGTCCCGATCTGGTGCTGCTCGACGTGTACTTGCCGGACATGGACGGCATCGAGGTGCTGCGTGCGCTGCGGGCCGCGGAGGAGCGGGATCCGACTCGGTCGCCGGTGGACGCGCTGTTCATCACGGCGGCGCGGGACGCGGAGGTGGTGCGGGCGGCGCTGCGGGCGGGGGCGCTGCACTATCTGATCAAGCCGTTCAACCAGGCGGCGCTCCAGGAGCAGTTGCGGCATGTGGCGGCGCTGCGGACCCGCCTCGACGATCTCGACGAGGCCCGTCAGGAGGACGTCGACCAGATCTTCGGCGCCCGTCCGCCGGGTTCGCGGGAACTGCCGAAGGGGCTCGCCGCGCACACCGCGGACCTGGTGGAGCGGACGCTGCGGGCGCATCCGGCGGGGCTCTCGGCGACGGAGTGCGCCCAGGAGGCGGGCACGCTGTCGCGGGTGAGCGCGCGCCGCTATCTGGAGTTCTTCACGGACACGGGCCGGGCGCGGGTGACGCTCCGGTACGGCGGGACGGGGCGCCCCGAGCGGCGGTACCGGTGGGTGTCCTGAGGGAGGCGACGAAAGGGCGTCCCGAGGGGCGTACGCGGGGGTGTCCTGAGCGGAGTCTGAGTGGCGTCTTAAGGGGGCCATAAAGATCCACTCGGAGCGCTCCCAGGCGCCGAACAGGGCGTTTTTTCGGGCTAACTTCCTTGCCGAACCCCCCAACGCACTCGAGCAAGGAGCACCCTCATGTCCGCAACGCGCCGCAAGATCGCCGCGCTCACCACGGTCGGCGCGATCCCCCTCGCCCTGACCGCCCTGTCCGCGACGCCGGCGGCTGCGCACGGCACGCTCGGCGATCCGGCCAGCCGGGTCGCCGCCTGTTACGCGGAGGGCGCCGAGAGCCCCACGTCGGCGGCGTGCAAGGCGGCGGTCGCCGAGGGCGGCCCGCAGGCCCTGTACGACTGGAACGGCATCCGGGACGGCGAGGCGGCCGGCAAGCACCAGGAGAACATCCCGGACGGCAAGCTGTGCTCGGCGAACTCCGAGGAGTTCAAGGGCATGGACCTGGCCCGCGACGACTGGCCCGCGACGAAGGTCTCGGCGGGCTCGTACACCTTCAAGTACAAGGTGACGGCCCAGCACAAGGGCACCTTCAACCTCTACATGACGAAGCAGGGCTACGACCCGTCGAAGCCGCTGAAGTGGTCCGACCTGGACCTGGAGAACCCGGTCGCGACGAAGACGGACCCGACGGCCTCGGGCGGCTACTACACGTTCTCCGGCAAGCTCCCGGACCGCACGGGCCGCCAGCTGGTCTACGGGATCTGGCAGCGTTCGGACAGCCCGGAGGCGTTCTACTCCTGTTCGGACGTGACGTACGGCGGCGCGGCCGCCTCCGGCGCGGCGTCCGAACCCTCCGAGCCGTCCGACGAGCAGATCGCCGCGGACGCCGACAAGTCGACGGTCGACCACAGCGGCATGGACATGGGCGACCACACCAACTCGCCCGCCGCGCAGGGGCATTCGCAGAACCTGGCGGAGACGGGCGGCGACTCCACCACCCCGTACATCGCGATGGGCGGCGCGGCCGCCCTGGCGATCGGCGCGGCGGGCCTGTTCGCCTCGATGCGCCGCCGCGCGACGGCTGGCCGCCACGGCCGCTAGGGCTTGTCGTTTGGATCAGGCCGGATCAGGGAGCGGGGCCTGGTGCGTGCGATCGCAAGGCGGAGGAGGGAGGCGACGCGGAGCGTC